>JAYVWX010000026.1:0-18786 GCA_043785715.1 Novosphingobium sp.
AACTCGCCTGGACTGCCGCGCGAGAGCTGCTTCCCACGAACGGATTGCCTCGCTAGAGCGAACACCGAGCGTTTCGGGGAAGTTAGTTCATGGCCACCACTGCCAGTCCAGCCTTGCATGTCGAGCCGAGTGCGGCTGACATCCGCCTGGTGATAGCGGCCTCTTCAGCCGGCACCATCTTCGAATGGTACGATTTTTTCATCTACGGCGCATTGGGCGCGATCCTGTCGAGGACCTTCTTCCCGACGGGCAACGCCACGCTGGAAATGCTGCTGTTCTGGCTGGTGTTCGCCGTCGGCTTCGGCTTCCGCCCGCTGGGGGCGATCCTGTTCGGCTATCTTGGCGACAAGCTGGGGCGCAAATACACCTTCCTTGTCACGGTTACGCTGATGGGCATCGCCACTGCCGGCGTCGGCATGGTGCCCTCGGCGGCGAGCATCGGCTATGCCGCGCCGGCCATTGTCATCCTGCTGCGCATCCTCCAGGGCCTGGCGCTGGGCGGTGAATACGGCGGCGCGGCGATTTATGTCGCCGAGCATTCACCGCCGGGCCGGCGCGGTTATTTCACCGGCTATATCCAGGCCAGCGTGGTCGGCGGCTTCGTGCTGAGCCTGATCGTGGTGCTGGCCTGCAAGGGCTCGATGACCTCCGAGACGTGGAACGCATGGGGCTGGCGGGTGCCGTTCCTGCTTTCGATCTTCCTGCTGGCGATATCGCTTTGGATGCGCTTGAAACTCAGCGAAAGCCCGGTGTTTCGCGCGATGAAGGAGGAGGGCACGCTGGCCGGCAATCCGTTCGTCGAAAGTTTCACCTATCCGGGCAACAAGAAGCGCCTGTTCATCGCCCTGTTCGGCGTCGCCGCCGGACTGACGGTGATCTGGTACAATGCGATGTTCTCCGGCCTTAGCTTCCTCAAGACATCGATGCGGATGGACGATACCTGGGCTGAGGTGATCGTGGGTATTGCGGCGCTGTGCGGAATGGGCTTTTATATCCTGTTCGGCGCGCTGTCCGACCGCATCGGCCGCAAGAAGCCTATCATCTGGGGTTATGCCTTGACCCTGCTGCTGGTATTTCCGGTATTCTGGATGATCGGCGCCTATGCCAACCCGGGCCTCGCCGAAGCGAACCGCCGCGCGCCGGTGGTGGTTTCGGGGCCGGACTGCAGCTACAGCATATTCTCGCCTGAACAGAAAACGCCATGCGGCAAAGTTCTCGCCGACCTCTCGGCCGTCGGCATCACCTACAGCCGGCAGGACGCGCCCCAGTTGGCGGTTACGGTCGGCGGCAAGCAGCTGCCGCTCAGCGAATACAGCTGGGATGACAAGGCGGCGCGCGGCAAGCAGCTCCAGACCTGGCTGGGCGAATCCGGCTATGATCTCGCCAAGGTCAAGCCATCGGTGACCTCAGCCCTTATGGTGTTCGCCGGTCTGCTGCTGATCATGGCGCTCTCGGGTGCGACCTATGGCCCGGTGGCGGCGCTGCTGACCGAGATGTTCCCCCCGCGCATCCGCTATTCCTCTATGTCGATCCCCTACCATATCGGTACTGGCTACTTCGGCGGCTTCCTGCCGTTCATTTCCGGCGTAATCGTCGCCATGACCGGGAATCCGTTCTCCGGCCTGTGGTACACCTGGATCGTCACCGCCGTGGCGCTGGTGGTCGCAGTCTGGGGGCTGAACAGCGGACCGCCGCGCGATTACTGCCCCGATGCCTGACAGCCTGCCGCCCGCTGCGCTCCGGCTGGATATCGACCGCAAGGCACTTGCGGCAAATTGGCGCACGCTCGACCGGTTGTCGGGATCGGCGCGGGCCGGCGCGGCGGTAAAGGCCGACGCCTACGGGGTGGGTGCGCGGGTCGTCGTGCCGGCCCTGTGGGCGGCAGGCTGCCGCGATTTCTTCGTCACCTATGCGCGCGAGGCGGCGGATATCGTCGATCTCGTGCCGCCGGGCAGTATCGCGCTGCTACACGGCCTGTTGAACGACACCCGCGCGGTGTGGGCTCATGAACTCGGCGTGCGCCCGGTCATAAATTCGCTCGAACAGGCGGGCCGCTGGCTGGCCGTGGGCGGCGGGCGCTGCGACCTGATGGTCGATACCGGGATCAACCGGCTCGGTCTGCCGATGGCGGATCTCGGCAATGAGCTGATCGGCAAGCTCGACCTCGATGTGCTGATGTCGCACCTCGCCTCGTCGGATGCGGATGTTCCGCAGAACGGCGTGCAGCTCGCCCGTTGGCACGAAGCCCGGCGGCTGGTGCCGCACCGCCGCGCGAGCCTGGCCAACAGCGCCGGCATCGTGCTGGGCGATGCCTATCACGGTGATCTTACCCGGCCGGGCCTCTCGCTGTATGGCGGCATCGCGCGGGCCGAGCTGGCCGGGAGCATTCGTCAGGTGGCAAGGCCGATGGCGGTTATCATGCAGCTGCGCGAGCTTTCGGCCGGAGACGGCGTCGGCTATAATTCCACCTTCGTCGCGCCTGGCCCGATGCGCGTGGCGGTGATCGCGCTGGGCTATGCCGATGGGTACCTGCGCTGCTGGTCGGGCAAGGGAGCGATGCTCTCGCAGGGGCGCCGCCTGCCGGTGGTCGGCCGGGTATCGATGGACATGACCGTAATCGATCTTGCCGCTGCCCCCGAACTTCAGGAGGGCGACTGGGTGGAGGCGGAATATTCGCTTCCCGAAGGTGCGGCGCTTAGCGGCCTCTCGCAATATGAAATGCTTACACTACTCGGTCGCCGCTTCGCGCGTTAAGCGCCTGCTTGCATTGCCGCGCAGCATGCAATTGTTGCACTGCGGTCGCTGCAAGTGCTAACCTCGCGAGGGCTGAGGACAATGGATGGGCAATGGCAGAACACACCGGCAAGGACGGTAACACCGTCATCATCAAGAAATACGCCAACCGGCGGCTCTATAACACCCGTTCGTCGAGCTATATCACGCTCGATCATCTCGCGAAGATGACGCGCGAAGAGGTCGATTTCAAGGTGATCGATGCCAAATCGGGCGGCGACATCACCCACCAGATCCTCACCCAGATCATTATGGACGAAGAATCGAGCGGCGAGCAGATGCTGCCGGTAAGTTTTCTGCGGCAGCTGATCTGCATGTACGGCAATTCAATGCAGGGGCTGATCCCGCATTATCTCGAAGCCTCAATGGATAACTTCCGGACCAATCAGGCCAAGCTGGCCAAGGCGTTCGAAGAAAGCATCGGCAGAAATCCGCTGGCCAAGCTGGCGCAGCAGAACATGGCGATGTTCCGCACTGCGGCTTCGGCCTTCATGCCCGGCGGCGACAAGGCGCGCTCCGCAGCACCCACAAGCGAGGCGCGCGATGAACTGGCTGCCCTGCGCGCGCAGATGGCGGAGATGCAGCGCCGGCTTGATTCGCTCGGCAAATAAAGCCCCAGCGCGATGCCGCTGCCTGCTTCCCACTTATTGAAAGTCCCTTCCCGTGCCCGCCATTCGCCACGCTCTTTCCGTCACCCGCGATGCCGATTTTGCCGGGTGGTATCAGGAGGTTATTGCCGAGGCCGAAATGGCCGAGGAATCCGGCGTGCGCGGCTGCATGGTGATCCGCCCCTGGGGTTACGGCATCTGGGAACGCATCCAGGCGCTGATGGATGCGCGGATCAAGGCGGCCGGTGTCCAAAACTGCTATTTCCCCCTGTTCATCCCGTTGTCCTATTTCGCCAAGGAGGCCGCGCATGTCGAAGGCTTTGCCAAGGAGATGGCGGTCGTCACCCACCACCGGCTGATCGCGGACGGCAAGGGCGGGTTGATCCCCGACCCCGAGGCGAAGCTGGAAGAACCGCTGATTGTCCGCCCGACGTCTGAAACCGTGATCGGGGCGGCGATGGCGCGCTGGATTCAGTCGTGGCGCGACCTGCCGCTGCTGACCAACCAATGGGCCAACGTGGTGCGCTGGGAGATGCGCACCCGGATGTTCCTGCGGACCAGCGAATTCCTCTGGCAAGAGGGCCACACCGCCCACGCCGACGAGGCGGACGCCAGGGCCGAGACCCTGCGCGCACTGGAAATGTACCGCAGCTTCGCCGAAGAAGCGCTGGCGATGCCGGTGATCGCCGGCGAAAAGCCGGAGAACGAGCGCTTCCCCGGCGCCGTCGCCACCTATTCCATCGAGGCGATGATGCAGGACGGCAAGGCACTGCAGGCGGGCACCTCCCACTACCTCGGCACCGCGTTCTCTGAGGCCGCCGGCATCCGCTATCAGGACCGCGAGGGCGGCCAGCAGCTTTGCCACACCACCAGCTGGGGGGTCTCCACCCGGCTGATCGGCGGCGTCATCATGACCCACGGCGACGACGACGGCTTGCGCGTGCCCCCCGCCATCGCCCCGCAGCAGATCGTCATCCTGCCGATGCTGCGCGAGGATGATGGCGACACGGCGATCCTGGCCTATTGTGAGGAACTGCGGCGCGGCCTGGTCACCCAGACCGCGCTTGGTGAGCCGGTGCGCGTGCTGCTCGACAAGCGCCCCGGTAAGGCGACTGGCAAGCGCTGGGGCTGGGTCAAGAAGGGCGTGCCGTTGATCCTCGAGATCGGCGGGCGCGATGCAGCTGGTGGTCAGGTTTCCGTGCTGCGCCGCCACCGGCTGTGGCGCGCCGACGGCAAACCGGATTTTTATGCGATGGACAGACAGCAATTCCTCACTGCCGCCGCTGACGAACTCACCTGCATCCAGCGCGAGCTCCATGCCGAAGCGCTAATACGGCGCGACGCCAATATCCATCGCGGCATCGACAGCTTCGCGGCGCTGGCCGCGTTCTACGGCGACGCCCAGCGCTATCCCGGTTGGGTTGAACTCGGCTGGTCGCGGCCGGGTGGCGTGGAACTGGACCAGGTAGCCACTCGGCTAAAAGCGCTCAAGCTTACCATCCGGAATACGCCGATGGGCGGAGAGGCGGTGTCGGGGAACTGCATTTTCACCGGGAAGCCGGCGGTGGAGCGTATCTACGTGGCGCGGTCGTATTAGACGTGGCAGCCAAACTTCAACCCGGCCTGCCCACCCGGAAGCAGATTCTTGACTTCATCGCGCAGTCCCCCACACCTGCCGGCAAGCGCGAGATTGCGCGCGCGTTCGGGCTCTCTGGGCAGGAGAAGATCGCGCTCAAGGCGCTGCTGCGCGACATGGCCGACGAGGGGCTGATCGACGGCGAGAAGCGCGCGTTTCACCGGATGGGCGGGGTGCCTCGCGTCACCGTGCTGCGGGTCACCGCCATCGAGGACGGCGAGGCGATCGCCGTGCCGGACAATTGGGCGCCCGACGACGCCTCACCGCCGCCGCGCCTGCGCCTGGTCGAGCGGGGCAAGCGTTCGGCGCTGGCGGTCGGCGACCGGGTGCTGGCCCGCACTGAGGAGGCCGGCGCCGGCTGGCGCGCCTATCCAATGAAGAAGCTGCCCGCGCAGGAGGACCAGCTGCTCGGGGTGGTCGAGATCGATGCGGACGGGAACGGCTGGCTGGCCCCGGTCGACAAGCGCGTGCGCCATTCGTCGCCGATTGCCGATCTGGGCGGAGCGCAGCGCGGGCAGCTGGTGCTGGCGGAACCGGCTGGCCGTACCGCGCGGTCGGGAGTGAAAGTCACGCAGGTGCTCGGCGACCCGCTCGCCCCGCGCGCGTTCAGCCTGATCGCCATCCACAAGCATGCTATTCCCAACGTCTTCACCGGCGAGGCGCTGGCCGAGGCTCAGCTCGCGGCGAAACTTCCGCTCAGCGCCGAAAAGCGCGAAGACCTGCGCCACCTGCCGATTGTCGCCATCGATCCGATCGACGCACGCGATCATGACGACGCGATCTGGGCCGAGCCTGACGGGGCAGGGGGCTTTCGCGCCGTCGTCGCTATTGCCGATGTGTCGTTCTATGTCCGCCCCGGCGGCGAGGTCGACCGCGAGGCGCGCAAGCGCGGCAATTCGGTCTATTTCCCCGACCGCGTCGTGCCGATGCTGCCCGAGGTTCTGTCGGCGGACGTGTGTAGCTTGCGCGCTGGCGAGGACCGCGCGGCGATGGCCTGCCACCTGACGATTGATGCGCAGGGCCGGGTCTCCGACTGGCGCTTCACCCGCGCTACCGTGCGGATTTCCGAGGTTATCGCCTATGAGGAGGCGCAGCGCCGGATCGATGCCGGTGAGGCGGCGGATAACCTCCAGAACCTCTGGGCCTGCTGGCGCGCGCTGACCACGGCCCGCAATGCCCGCGATCCGCTGGCGCTCGAACTGCCCGAACGCCGCGTCGTACTCGATCAGCAGGGACGCATCGCCGAGATTGCCCTGCGCGAGCCGATCGATGCCCATCGGGTGGTCGAGGATTTCATGATCGCCGCCAATGTCGCTGCGGCCAAGGCGTTGGAAAGTAAGGTCGCGCCGGTGGTCTACCGCATTCACGAGCCGCCGAGCCGCGAGAAGCTGGTGGCGCTGAAGGATTACCTCAGCACCTTCGACATGAAGCTGGCGCTGGGTCAGGTGATTACCCCCGGCCTGTTCAACCGCATGCTCAAGGACATCGCCGACGAGAGCGAAAAGGCGCTGATCATGGAGGCGGTGCTGCGCAGCCAGACCCAGGCCTATTATGGCCCGCGCAACGCCGGCCATTTCGGACTGGCGCTGGGCAGTTACGCACATTTCACCTCGCCGATCCGGCGTTATGCCGATCTGCTGGTCCACCGCGCGCTGGTCGACGGCTTTGAGCTCGAACAGCCCGCGCCCGGCGGCGGACTGGCGCCGACGTCCGGCCTCTCCGCACGCGACCGTGACGATCTTGGCAAGGTCAGCGAGGCGATCAGCGCCGCCGAACGCCGCGCCATGGCGGCCGAGCGCGAGACCATCGACCGCTATGTCGCCGCCTGGCTCTCGGTCCGGGTCGGCGAAGTGTTCGAAACCCGCATTACCGGCGTCCAGAAATTCGGCTTCTTCGCCACCATCCTCAGCCTCGGCGGTGACGGACTGGTGCCGGTCTCGACGCTCGGCAGTGAATATTTCACCTATGACGACAAGGCACAGGTGCTGCGGGGCGAGGAGAGCGGCACCCGCTATGCCACCGGCGACCGCTTGCGCCTGCGCCTCGCCGAGGCCAATGCGCTGACCGGTGCCCTGAAATTTGAGTTAGAAGAAGGCGGGGGTGCTCCGGTGGAAGCGCGCGGCAGGCCCCAGGGGCCAAAGCGCAAGGGGCCGCATATGGTGGGAAATCGCGGCAGGCCGGGCAATATCCGGCATCAGGGGCGGCGGAAGTAGCCTTCTGGAGCCTTTTACGTGAAACGAGAATCAAGATCCGCTCTCCCCTGAGCTAGTCGAAGGGTTTTAAACCGAACGTGGCGGATGGTCCTTCGACGGGCTCAGGACGAGCGGGGTTGGTTCATATTTTTTGCAAACTGGTCTTAACTTACCGCCTCAATCCAGCGGTCGAGCAGCGATCTGGCTTTGCCGTTGTCAATTGCCTCCGCAGCGCGGGCAACGCCTTCGTTCCAACTGCTGGCTTCTCCAGCAACGATGAGCGCCCCTGCCGAATTGATCAGGACGGAATCGCGATAGGCAACGGTTTGATCGGCACTGGCCATTAGCAATTTGTGCAGCTCGCCAGCGTTAAACACAGCATCGCCACCGCGTAGGGCGGACAGAGGGTGCATGCCGACGCCCGCTACCTCCGGCGTTATCTGATCGCCGACCCACGTGGGAAGGCCGAATGAAGCAATTTTTGTTGGGCCAGATATAGAGATTTCATCAATTGCAGAATCATCAAAGATGCTTCCGCCAGAGACCACCATTACTCGCTCCATCTCAAGATACTCCCAGGGAATTCCCTTGAAATTGCGCAGGACATTTTCGTTGGAGACGCCGATCAACTGCCGTCTAACGTTAGCTGGATTGACCAGGGGACCGATGACGTTGAAGATTGTTGGATGACCGAGTTCCTTGCGGATTGGCGCAAGGCGGGCGAGCGCAGGGTGATGTTTCTGTGCAAATAAGAAGCATATGCCGAGGTCTGCGAGCGTTGCCTCTGCTTTCTCACTGGCCTGCTCCAGGTCAAGACCTAGAGCTTCGAGTGTATCCGCCGCGCCAGCCTTTGAAGAAGCCGCACGATTCCCATGCTTGGCGACCGGTACGCCGCAGGCGGCAACGACAATCGCCACGGCAGTAGAGACATTTAGCGTGTGCTGCCCGTCACCCCCAGTGCC
This sequence comes from Novosphingobium sp., assembly GCA_043785715.1. GTDB lineage: Bacteria > Pseudomonadota > Alphaproteobacteria > Sphingomonadales > Sphingomonadaceae > Novosphingobium. The sequence continues at coordinate 8,192 of JAYVWX010000026.1, forward strand.
GCAGACATCCATGGCATTGGCGGGAGCTTTGATGGGGATCATCCTGTCCTTCAACAAGCGAGAAATAACTGCGATCTCCATATCGTCATTGCCGCGTCGATTAATGGCGCTCAGTATCACCTTGATTTTGCGATCAGGCATATCGCCGTCGAGCATGGGCCGGAAACATGCAAGTGCCTCCTGCATGTTCATTTTTGGCAGAAGTACAGGAAAATTTGGATCGCTCATGCCACCTCGCGCGCCTCAATCCCGCAGACCCTGAGGAAATTGGCCAGCAGCGCATGGCCATGCTCGGTAGCGATGCTCTCGGGGTGGAACTGGACGCCGTGGATCGGATGCGCCGCGTGGCGGAAGCCCATGACCATTTTGCCTTTGGGGCCGTCGTCGGAGGTGGCGTTGACCAGCAGCTCATCCGGCGTGTCCACCACGATGAGGGAGTGATAGCGCGTGGCGATAAACGGCGAGGGCAGCCCCTCGAACAGCCCGCTGCCGTCATGGCTGACCGGTGAAGTCTTGCCATGCATCAACCCCCCGCGCACCACCTTTCCGCCGAAATACTGCCCGATCGCCTGATGGCCGAGGCACACGCCGAGCAAGGGTTTCCCGGCATCGGCGCAGGCCCCGACCAGATCGAGGCTGATCCCGGCCTCATTGGGCGTGCACGGACCAGGCGAGATCAGGAAGCCCTGCGCGCCGGTTTCGATGGCTTTGGCAGCGGTAAGCGCATCGTTGCGCACGACCTCGACCCCAGCGCCCAGTTCCATGAGATAATGGACCAAGTTCCAGGTGAAACTGTCGTAATTGTCGAGGACGAGGATCATGGGTGGACTTCCGGAGACGCAGTGCCGGCTCCCTGCAGGCGCTCGCGCAGCAATTCAAGCTGTTGCGGTTGAAGCTGGCGCTTGGGCACCACGTAGAACAGCTGGCGGGTCAGCAGCACCAGCACGATCCGCTCGTCCTCGCGCCAGCCGTGGAGCCGGTTCCACGGATAAGCGGCCTCGGAGAACACGGTGCGGATGCCGAAGGTGTCGGGCGCGATCGTGTGCGTGATCGGATCACTCATGCCGGGATGATTGCGCAGGGTCAGCCGCGCGTTACGCCTGAGGAGGGGCCGTGTCGCAACGATTAGGGCGAGGACGATCACAAACAGCAAGATAGCCACGCCCAAAAGCGCCGCAAGCAGCGGCGAGCCTAAGAACGCGAACCGTGCACCTGGAAAGGCCAGCAACAGCAGAACGATCAGCAGCGCGAGAGGAACCACTTGCAGCAGAAAGGAGCGCGCCTGCTTCTGGTTGCGCTGTCCGAGCAGGCGGAAGCCGGCGTAGAGATCGTCCTCGTCCAGCGTAACAGAGACTTGCTCGCTCACTGCCCGAATCCTGCCTCGCCCGCCACCCGTACAGCCTCCCTTGCCGCCGCGATCAGCGCCCCGGCCTTGGCCTCGCACTCGCGCTGCTCATAGTCCGGGTCCGAATCCGCGACGATCCCTGCGCCCGCCTGGACATGTAGCACCCCGTCCTTGACGATGCCGGTGCGCAGCACGATGCAGCTGTCGACCGAGCCGTCGGGGGCGAAATAGCCGACGCCGCCCGCATAGGCGCCGCGGGTTTCCGGCTCAAGCTCGGCGATGATTTCGCAGGCGCGCAGCTTTGGCGCGCCGCTGACGGTGCCGGCGGGGAAGCCGGCGAATAACGCGTCGATGGCGTCGTGTTTCGCCGTGTCGAGCTGGCCGGTGACGTTCGAGACGATGTGCATAACGTGGCTGTAGCGTTCGACCATGTAACTCTCGGTCACCGCGACGCTACCCACGGAAGCCACCCGGCCGACATCGTTGCGCCCCAGATCGAGCAGCATCAGATGCTCGGCGCGCTCCTTGGGATCGGCGAGCAGGCTGGCTTCGTTGGCCTTGTCCTCCTCGGGCGTCTTGCCGCGAGGGCGCGTGCCCGCAATCGGGCGGATGGTGACTTCGCCATCGCGCACCCGCACCAGAATTTCGGGGCTCGAGCCGGTCAGGGCGAAACCGGGCAGGTCGAGGAAATAGAGGAACGGCGAGGGGTTGACCCGGCGCAGCGCCCGGTACAGCGCCAGCGGCGGCAGGGTAAACGGGCAGGTGAAGCGCTGGGCCAGCACCACCTGAAAAACGTCGCCGGCCTCGATGTAGTCCTTCGCCTTGAGCACCATAGCGCGGTAGTCGGCTGGGGCCACGGCGGGGGTGAGCTGCGGTACGGGCAGTATCGCGGCATCGCTTCGGGCCGGGAGCGGGCTGGCCAGCCGGCGCAACGCTTCATCGATCCGCTCCTGCGCAGCGGCGAGGGCAATCTCCGCTTTGGCGGCGCCGGGCCAGATCGGGGCAATGCAGAACAGCTCGTCCCCCAGCCGGTCGAAGATCAGGATCACAGTGGGTCGCACGAACAGCATGTCGGGCAGCTCCAGCGAACTGGCGGGCGCGCGCGGCAGCTTTTCGACAAGGCCGATCGTCTCATAGCCAAAATAGCCGACCAGGCAGGCGAGCACCGGCGGCAGCGCGGCCGGCATGGCGAAGCGGCAGCTTTCGACCAAGGCCCGCAGTTCGGTGAGGCTTCCGCCCGGCAACGGGGAGAAGGCGCTACGGTCGGCCCGCCAGTCGCGGTTGATCTCGCAAGCCGGGCCGGTCGCGCGGAACACCAGGTCCGGGTCGAGCCCGAACAGGCTGTAGCGCCCGCGCACCTCGCCGCCTTCGACCGATTCTAGCAGGAAGTCGCCGCGCCCCGGCTGGATCAGCTTCGCCGCCGCGCCGACCGGGGTTTCGGTGTCGGCGATCAGCCGGCGCCAGACGACCGCGGGCTCGCCTTGCGCCAGCGCCTCGGCGGCGGCGGTCCAGTTCTCGGGCAGCGCGCTGGTCATATCCGGCGCTAAGGTCAGCTGCCGCCGGTGAGCTGCGTGCGCAGCGCGCGGATTGCCGCCTCGTTGCGCTCGACGCCGACTTCCTTGCGGATGGCGCGCGTCAGCTGCTCGGTATATTCGCGGCCCGTCAGCTGACCAAGTTCCTTCGACGCGCTGGCCAGCAGCGGATCCGCGGGATCGACTTTGCCTGGCACGATGTCCTTCAGCGCCACGATATACCAGCCGCGATTGTTGGGAGCCGGCAGCAGTTTGACCGTGCCCTTGGCCATGCTGAATAGTAGCGCCAGCGGCGGCGGGACACTCTGCTGATAAACGGCAAGCTGCTCGCGCCCCATCTCGACCCGGTCGACCGGTGGCACTGGCCGTCCCAGCCCAGACAGCAGCGGGCCAAGATCGGCGCCCTTGCGGACCTCAGCCAGAACCCTGTCGGCGACTGCCTTGGCGGCGGTGGACCCACGTTCGAGGGCCAGACCGCGCGTCAGTTCCTCGCGAATATCGGCGAAGGGGGCCGGGGCGGAAGGGGTGATAGCGGCGACATCGTAAATGACGAAAGCTTTGCCGGGATCGACTTCGGCCAGCTGCGGCTGATTTTCGCGCTCCATGGCGAAGGCGGTCGAAACCAGCCTCGCCAGCATCGGCGAGACTTGCGCGCCGGGCTTACCATAGACCTGTCCGTCGGCGGTGATCGGCGGGGTCAGCTGCAATGTCAGGCCAAGCTCTTTGGCGGCATCGGCAAGATTGCCGCCGCCGTCGAATTCCGCCTCAAGCCTTGCAGACATATCATTGAGGGCAGCGCGGCGCTTGGCCTCGACCAGCTGCGCGGTGAGTTCGGGCCGCGCCTGATCGAGCGAACGCTCGGCGCGCCGTTCGATCCCGTCGACGCGCATCACATGCCAGCCGAGCGCGCTACGCGCCGGGGCGGCAATCGTGCCGCTGGGGGCGGCAAATACGGCGTTGGCGACAGCTTGCGAAGCTTGCCCGGCCAATGCTCCCCGGCTGAGCGGGGCCAGCGCGGCTGCCCTGAGGCCCTTGGCCAAGGCTGCCTGCTCCAGCCGCCGGCCGCCGCGCACTTCATCGACAATCGCCTTGGCGGCAGCTTCGGTGGGCACGATCAGCTGCGTGACCCGCCGCGTTTCCTGCGCCGCATATTGCGCCTTGCTGGCGTTATAACGGGCGGCGATTTCGGCCTCGGTCGGAGCAGGAACAGCCTTTAGCGCGGCATCGCCGAACGTCGCAAAGCGGATGACGCGGCGCTCCGGGCGGATGAATTTTTCGCGGTTCTTCGCATAATACGCCTGCAACTCCGCCTGGCTAGGCGAGGTTTGGGGCGCGAACGAGGCGGACGGCAGCAGGCCGATCGCGCCGCTGCGGCGTTCGCCCAGCAACGACGCATAGCGCAGCGCCAGCTCGCGCGGGATTATCGCGCCGGTCTCGGCTGGAACCATCAGTTGCCTGGCCACCAGCCCGAGCCCCAGATCTTCGCGCACAACTTTTTCGCTCAGGCCCCGCTGCTGTAACGCTTGGTGGAACGCGGCTTCGCTGAACTGCCCGTCCGGACCGCGGAATGCGGATAGCTTGGTAATTTCACTGTCGATCAGCCGGTCGCTGGCGATAATGCCGTGCCGCTCACCGAACCCGCCCAGCGCGGTGCGATCGAGCAATTGGCCGAGCACCTGCTCAAGCCCGCCGGCAGCGACCAGGGCCTTCATCGAAATCCGCGGATCGCGCTGCTTGGCGTCCTCAAGCGCAGCCGAAGCGGCTTGGCTGAGCTGGGCCGCGCCAATCCGCCTATCGCCGGCGCTCGCAATCCGGTCACCGCCGCTGCTCCCGCCACCACCCCGGAAATTCGCCACGTCGCCAGCGGCAAAAGCGAGAGCGATCAGCGCCAGGAAGACAAGGGCAACGCCGATGCCAAAGCGCGAACTGATAAAACTGCGCAGGAATTGGATCATCGGCGGTCCGCTTGAATTTTGAGGCCGGCCTGTCGCCGCAACTCTTCCGGCGGGCTTTAGGGGCCAATCCGCGTCCCGGCAATGGGCGGCCGACCATCTTTGGCAGGCAAGGGACTTGGGAGCCGCTTTGACAAGCGCCATGGGGTTGCCTAGCTGCGCGTGAAGCATGTCAGCCATTGCAATCGGTCTGGCCGAGATAATGAAATGTCAAATCTGCCCTATGTTGTCGGTAACTGGAAAATGAATGGCACGCGCGCGATGCTGGCCGAGGCCCGTGCGATCGATCGGGCTGCGGCGCGCTTCCCCGGCGTCCAGGTGGCGCTGGCGCCGCCGTTCACTCTGATCCAGTCGATGCGCGAGGCGGTGCAGGATATCGGCGTCGGCGGGCAGGATTGCCATGTCGAGCCGAGCGGCGCCTTTACCGGCGATATTTCGCCGGCGATGCTTGCCGACACTGGTGCGGATTTCACCATCGTCGGCCACAGCGAGCGGCGGGCGATGCACGGCGAGACCGACGCAGACGTCCAGGCGAAGGCCGAAGCCGCGCTTGCCGCGGGCCTCTCGGTGATCCTTTGTGTCGGCGAGACCGAGGCAGAGCGCGATTCGGGCAGGGCGGAGGATGTCGTGGCGGCGCAGCTGAAGGGCTCGTTGCCGCGCAGCGAAGATGCTGCTGCCAAGCTGGCGGTTGCCTATGAGCCGGTCTGGGCAATCGGCACCGGCCGGGTTCCGTCGCTGGGTGATGTCGGGGCCATGCACCGGGCGATTCGCCTTCGTCTTAACGCCATCTACGGCGAGGCGGGAGCCGATGTGCGGATTCTTTACGGCGGATCGGTCAACGGAAAAAACGCCGCCGAGCTGCTTTCGGCCGAGGAAGTCGGCGGCGCGCTGGTTGGCGGCGCCAGTCTGACGGCGGAAAACTTCACTGCAATCATCAGCGCCGCGGCGCCGGGCGGGGACGAGTAGCCGCAATCTGCGGGTTGCAGGCTGACGAGCCAGCGCCTAGACGCGCCGCAAGATAAGCAGAAGGCCCCCCGTCATGTCGTTGTTCCTGTTCCTGACAGTTGTCCAGGCACTCGTCGCCGCCGCGCTGGTCGGCGTAATCCTGGTGCAGCGCTCGGAAGGCGGCGGGCTCGGTGTCGGCGGCAGTCCGGCCGGCCTGATGTCGGCGCGCGGCGCGGCCAATTTCCTGACGCGGGCGACGGCGATCCTGGCAGTGGTGTTCGTTGTGCTCAGCATCGCGCTGGCGGCGCTTGCGGTCGGCACCTCGTCGGGACGCAAGATCGACACCTCGCTCAACCGCAGCAGTCCGGCCAATCCCATCGGCAATCCCCAACCCGCCGATCCGCTCGGCGGTGGTGCGCCGCCGGTTGCGCCGCCTGCGGCACAGGCTCCTGTCGTTGCTCCGCCTGCCGATCCGCTAAGCCCCCCTGCCAGGCAATAGTTGGCCACGCCCGAGCTGACCAGATCTCGCGGGCGAGGGGCGTTGACCTCACCGCTGTGGATTGCCGGGCAGCAGGCGCAGTCGCCGCTTGCCCTTGCCGCCGCTTACACGATAGGGCTTGCCTCCCATGGCGCGGTTCATTTTCATCACCGGCGGCGTGGTTTCCTCGCTCGGCAAGGGTCTCATGGCGGCGAGTCTCGCGGCGCTGCTGCAAGCGCGCGGATTTCGCGTGCGAATCCGCAAGTTCGACCCCTATCTCAACGTCGATCCGGGGACGATGAGCCCCTATCAGCACGGCGAGGTCTATGTTACCGACGACGGCGCGGAGACCGATCTCGATCTCGGCCATTACGAGCGGTTCACCGGGGTTTCCGCGCGCCAGTCGGACAATATCACCTCGGGGCGCATCTATCAGCAGATCATCACCCGCGAACGGCGCGGCGATTACCTTGGCGCGACCGTCCAGGTGATCCCGCATGTGACCGATGCGATCAAGCAATTCGCCCAGGCCGAAACGGAGGAACTCGATTTCGTTCTGTGCGAAATCGGCGGCACCGTCGGCGATATCGAGAGCCTGCCGTTCGTCGAGGCGATTCGGCAATTGCGCAATGAACTGGGGCGCGGGCAAACCTGCTCGGTCCATGTCACGCTGGTGCCCTATATCGCCGCGGCCGGTGAATTGAAGACCAAGCCGACCCAGCATTCGGTGCGCGAGCTCACCGGGCTTGGCGTCCAGCCCGATATCCTGCTGTGCCGCTGCGAAAGGCCGTTGCCCGAGGGAGAGCGCGCCAAGATCGCCCAGTTCTGCAATGTCCGCAAGGAAGCGGTGATCCCGGCGCTCGATGCCACCAGCATCTATGCGGTGCCGCTGCAATATCACGCCGAAGGGCTAGACGCCGAAGTCCTGCGCCATTTCGGCCTGACCTCGCCAATGCCGGATCTGTCGCGCTGGCAGGACATCGTCGAGCGGTATCAGCATCCGGAGGGCGAAGTGACGATCGGTGTGGTAGGCAAATATGTCGGCCTGCCCGACGCCTACAAGTCGCTCAACGAGGCGCTGGTTCATGGCGGCATGGCGCATAGGGTCAAGGTCAACATCCGCTGGCTCGATGCGGAACTGTTCGAGAAGGACGACGACGAGATCGCTGCCCGGCTGGAGCCGATGCACGGAATTCTGGTGCCAGGCGGTTTTGGCGAGCGCGGGACCGAGGGCAAGATCGCCTCGGTGCGCTTCGCCCGCGAGCGCAAGGTGCCGTTTTTCGGCATCTGCCTGGGCATGCAGATGGCCTGCATCGACGGAGCGCGTAACACTGCGGGGATCGCCGAGGCCTCCTCCACGGAATTCGGCCCGACCAGCGAGCCGGTGGTCGGCATCATCACCGAATGGATGAGCCCGGAAGGCTTGCAAATCCGGGCCAAAGGTGGCGACCTTGGCGGCACCATGCGGCTTGGCGCCTATGCGGCGAAACTTTCGGGCAACAGCCATGTGGCCGCGATCTACGGAAGGACCACCATTTTCGAGCGCCACCGCCACCGCTACGAAGTCAATTCCGCCTACCGCGAACCGCTGGAAAAGGGCGGGCTGGTGTTTTCCGGCATGTCGCCTGATGGCCTGCTGCCTGAGATTGTCGAGCGGCCCGATCACCCCTGGTTCGTCGGTGTCCAGTTCCATCCCGAGCTTAAGAGCAAGCCGTTCGAGCCGCATCCGTTGTTTGCCGGTTTCATCGAAGCGGCATTAATGCAATCGCGGCTCGTTTGACCGCTTGCGGGAATCAGGTATTTGTTGTTACCGGTCGGTGTCGGGCTGATTGCAATCTGCGGGGAATCAGAGAGACCGAGCTACTTGGGGCGTTTCAAAAATTGGATCAACGGTCAGACTTGCTGCTCTGGTGATCGTCTACAGCGACCCGGACGATCATTGAGTGGCATGGCGGCGCGCAAGCGTCGCGGGGGGTGGGCCGTCCCGGGTCCACCCCCCGTATTTTACACATCGCAGTTTGCCGAATAACGCGGTCGGGCTGGCTCCTCACCTTGGGCGACGGCGAACGGGTGCTGCCGGCTGTTCGTGTTCTGCCCTCTTCCCCTGCGCTCAGGACATCCGTGCGGCGCATGACACGCAACGCGAGATATGTTAGCGTTGCCGGCTTCGAAGCGCCGAGCTGAAAGGTCGCAAAAAAATCGTGGCACGAGTTGAAATCTATACGAAATGGGGCTGCGGCTTCTGCGTCGCGGCCAAGGCGCTGCTCAACCGCAAGGGTGTAGCTTACGACGAATATGACATCACCATGGGCGGACCCAAGCGCGCCGAGATGGTCAAGCGGGTGCCCAGGGCGCTCACGGTTCCGCAAATCTTGATCGACGACCAGCCAGTCGGTGGCTGCGACGAACTCCACGCCCTCGACCGGCAGGGCAAGCTCGACGTGCTGCTGGGCAACTCCGGATGACCCGCATTGCGGTGCTGCAGATGACTTCGGGAATCGATCCCGAGGCCAATGCCGCGGCAATTGTCTCAGCCATTGACGCTGCCAGGACGGGCGGCGCCTCGATGCTGTTCACGCCGGAGATGTCGGGGCTAATCGATCGCAATCGCGAGCGGGCAGGCCGGCATATCGTTTCCGAAGCCGACGATCCGGTGCTGGCCGCAGTGCGCGATGCTGCGGCTGGGGCCGGCGTCTGGGTGGCGCTCGGTTCGTTGGCGGTGAAGCGCCAGGAAGGCGGCTGGGCCAACCGGGCTTTCGTGATCGATTCCTCGGGCATGATCGCGGCGCGCTACGATAAGATGCACATGTTTGACGTCGATCTCGCCTCTGGCGAAAGCTGGCGCGAATCCAATGCCTATGGCGCAGGCGACAGCGTGGTTACGGCGGAAACGCCGATCGGTCGGCTCGGACTTACCATCTGCTATGATATCCGCTTTCCTGCGCTGTTCGAAGCGCTTGGCAACCAGCGCTGCGATGTGATCGCAATCCCCGCCGCCTTTACCGTGCCGACCGGCGAGGCGCATTGGCACCTGCTCCAGCGCGCCCGCGCGGTCGAGGCGAGCGCCTATGTTGTCGCCGCCGCGCAGGTCGGCCGCCACCAGGATGGCCGCAGCACCTATGGGCACAGCCTGGTGGTCGATCCCTGGGGCGAGGTGCTGCTCGACATGGGAGGCGACGCGGCCGGGATCGGCTTTGCCGAGATCGACCCGGCGCGGCTGGCTGAAGTGCGCGCTCAGTTGCCAAGCCTTGCCAATCGGCGAAAAATCGCCAACTGAGTCGCTGGTATGATAGTGTTCGATCTCGAATGCCGTAGCGGCGGGCACCGCTTTGAGGGTTGGTTCGGCTCTTCGGAGGACTATGCCCGCCAGCAGGAGCGCGGGTTGGTGACCTGCCCGCAATGCGCTTCCAGCGAAATCGTCAAAGCGCCGATGGCTCCAAATATCGAGCGCAAGGGCAATCAGACGTCCACCCGGGGTGCGGTGGTCAGGCCACAGGAAATGCCCACCGCCTTGCCTGTGCCGGTGGCCAAGGGTTCTATGCCGGCCGAAGCCTTGAAGATGATGAAGACGCTGGCGACAATGCAGGCTCAGGCCCTCGAAAAATCGCGCTGGGTGGGCGACGATTTCGTCGAAACTTCGCGCGAAATGCATTACGGCGAACGCGCGGCGGAGCCAATTCACGGCCAGGCGACGATCCAGCAAGCGCGTGAATTGTTCGATGAAGGGATCGAGGTTTCACCGCTGCCGTTTCCTGTGGCGCCTCCCGGTGAAGCGAACTGACCAGGCTGACTTGCTGGCGATTCGATTGCCAATCCCGCCGCCGCTGCTTAAAGCCACCTGCGGCGCGCCAGTAGCTCAGCAGGATAGAGCACCAGATTCCTAATCTGGGGGCCAGGGGTTGGAATCCCGTCGGGCGCACCATTTTCAGAGGCTTGGCCGATAGTCTGGGTACCATCAGGCACCCCTTGCTCACTTTCGAAATCTCGATAAAAATCAAATAAGGGATATGCGAAAAGAACATATCTGACTATCTGTCCGCTTTATACCTGCGGTGACGAGAATGGGTGGACGGGATGTTGATCGCTGAAACCGAATATGACTTCGTGGTGGTCGGCGCAGGCTCCGGCGGCGCGGTGGTCGCGGCCCGGCTTAGCGAGGACGGCCGCAACAGTGTCCTCCTGCTTGAGGCGGGACCGGAGGATAACGGCCGCTGGATCGGCCTGCCGATGGGCTTCGCCAAGGTGCTGCCCGACCCGAAGTTCATGTGGCATTTCGAGACCGATCCTGAACCAAACCTCGGCGGTCGCCGCATTTCGGCGCTACGCGGCAAGGTGCTGGGCGG
>JAYVWX010000027.1:0-6106 GCA_043785715.1 Novosphingobium sp.
GCCCGCCGCGTCTCGGCCTCGTTGCGCCAATAGCCGTGCATGACCAATTCGCCGCGCACGAGGATTTCGCCATCCCCGGCGATCCGGACTTCCACACCCTCGAGTGGCGGTCCGACGGTGTCCATCTTGAGCCCGGCCCGCGGCCGGTTGCAGCTGATCACCGGTCCTGCCTCGGTCTGGCCGTAGCCCTGCAGCAGGGTCAGGCCGAGCGCGTTGAAGAAGGTGCCGATATCGGGATTGAGCGGTGCGCCGCCCGAAATCATCGCCTTGATCCGCCCGCCGAAGCGCTGGCGGATCTTCGGGCGCAGCGCGCGGCCGACGATCAGGTCCATCGGCCGGTCGCGCCACCGCCGCTTGCCGGTCGCTTGGCGCGCGCCGATGGCGAGGGCCTGGTCGAGCAGGAAGGTGGCGGCGCGGCCCTGCTTCTCGATCTGCTTGACGATCCGCGTGCGCAGCACCTCGAACAGCCGCGGCACCACCACCATGATGGTCGGGCGCACTTCCTCGATGTTGCTGGCCAGCTTCTCAAGCCCCTCGGAATAGTAAATCTGCCCGCCCAGCCCGAGCGGCAGATATTGCCCGCCGGTGTGTTCATAAGCGTGCGACAGCGGCAGGAACGAGAGAAACACCTCCGGCTCCTTGCCAGTCAGATCCCAGCCGAAATCCTCGGCGATGATCCGCGCCGCGCCGTCGACATTGCGCAGTATCATGCCGTGGTGCTGCATCACCCCGCGCGGCGCGCCGCCGGTGCCGCTGGTGTAGACGATGCACGCCAAATCCGCGCGCGCGATCCCGGCGATGCGCGCCTCGACTGCCGTCCGCGCCGCCACGGCATTGCCGGCGAGAAAGCTGTCCCATTGGTGGAACGCGGTGTTGCCGGCCTGGGTCTGGCGCAGCGGCTCCATCGCGATGATATGCTCGGTGCTGTTGGAGCGCAGGATTGCCGGCAACAACGGCCTGGCGAGTTTTGCGTCCGCTACGATCACCGCCCGGGCGCCGGAATTCCCGATGATGTGCAAATGGTCGCGTTCGGTGTTGGTCGTGTAGGCCGGCACCGTGACGCAGCCCGCAGCCATGATCGCAAGGTCCGCGAGGCACCATTCGGGCCGGTTTTCGGACACCAGCATCACCCGGTCGCCGTCCTCCAAGCCCAGTCCCCGGAGGCCCTCGGCGACTAGACAGACCCGCCGCGCGGCCTCGGACCAGCTGAGCGGGTGCCACGCGTCCTCCCGCTTGGCCCAAAGGAACGGCTTGTCGCCCTGCTCGCCGGCGCGGGCGAGAAACAGCGCGACGAGATTGCTGCTGGTGTCAAAATCGGAAAGCTGCACTGTCTGCCTAGCCCTTCGACTGACGATCCCGGCGAAAGTCTACTGCCGGATGGCCGATCCAGCAAGCCGCCCTATTCGGCCACCGCGCGCCCCTCGCTGCGGGGGTCGGCGGCGCCCTTCAGCACGTCGTCCACCACCTCGACGGCATTGGCCTTGAGCGGCATGGCGCGCGGCGTGACGATGGCGTGGCCCAGCGCCCGCAACGCCGGCGCCATGGCTTCGAGCCGGCTGCCCTGCTCGATAAACACCGCATCATCGCCCGGCGCGAAAATCACCGGCAAGGCAATCGCGTCCTGCGCCGAAAGCCGCCAGTCGATCACGCCGATGATCGACTTGACCACCTGCGCCGGGATTGTCGATCCGCCGGCCGCGCCGATGGCGAGCCGCAATCCGCCGCCGGGCGCATAGACCAGCGTCGGGCTCATCGAGCTGCGCGGGCGCTTGCCGGCCTCGACCCGATTGGCGACCGGCTTGCCGCCGCGTTCAGGCTCCATGCTGAAATCGGTCAGCTCGTTGTTGAGGAAATAGCCACTGACCATCAGGCCCGAGCCGAAACTGCTTTCGATGGTCGAGGTTAGCGACACCGCCTCGCCCCGCCGGTCGATGGCGACGAAATGCGAGGTTGAGGGAACGTCGGCGGTCACCGTGTCGGCCTGGGCGAGCGGCGCGCCTGGGGGGCTGCCAGCGCTGGCGCCCGCCATGCTGCGGTCCGGCGCGATCAGCTGCGAGCGTTCGGCGAGATAGGCGGGGGCCAGCAATCCCGCGACCGGCACCGGCACGAAGTCCGCATCGGCGAGGTACCGCTCGCGGTCGGCATAGGCGAGCCGCTCGGCCTCGGCGATAAGGTGCCAGGCGGTTGGCGATTCCTGGCCGAGCGCGGCGAGATCGAAGCGTTCGAGCAGGCCGAGTATGCCCAGCACCGTCGTCGCGCCGGACGAGGGCGGACCCATGCCGCAAACCCGCCAGGCGCGATAGGGGGCGCAGACCGGATCGCGCAGTTTCGCGGCGTATCCCGCAAGGTCGGCCACGGTCATCGGCGCAGGATTGCGCGGCGCGGTGGAAACGGCGCGGGCAATCGCGGCGGCATTGGCGCCGGTGTAGAAGGCGCGCGGGCCTTTCGCGGCCAGTTCGCCCAGGAATGCAGCCAACGCGGGATTGCGGATCGTCGCGCCGACCGGCTGCGGCTGGCCGTCGCCGGTGAAATAAAGCGCGCGCGACTCCGCCGAGAATGCCGCGCCGCCACTCGCCAGATGGTTCAGGTCGCGCAGCTCCGGCGGCATGGCCGGATCGACCTGATACCGCGCGAGGAATTCGTGAAACCGCGGCGTCACCTGAAAGCCCTCCCGGGCGAGCCGGATTGCCGGGCCGAACAGCCGCCGCCACGCCAGCCGGCCATGGCGCTTATGCGCCGCCGCCATCAGCGCGACATTGCCCGGCACGCCGACGCTGCGCCCGCCGGGGATCGCCTGCGGCACGGCGAGGAACTGGCCATTGCTCTCGAACCAGCGCGGATGGGCGGCGGCGGGGGCGGTTTCGCGGCCATCGATCGTCTCGATGTTGCCCCTGCCGTCGTCCATTACCAGGAAGCCGCCGCCGCCAATCCCTGAGCTTTGCGGCTCGACCACAGTGAGCGCGGCCAGCACCGCGAGCGCGGCATCGGTGGCGCTGCCCCCAGCGCGCAGCATGTCCGCCCCGGCCGCCGCCGCGCGCGGATCGGCGGCGCTGACCATGCCGCGCTCGAAGCGGGCGGGGGCGAGCGGGTGGGTGGTGGCGCAGGCGGCGAGCAGCAGCGGTGCGGTAAAGATGGCGATGAAGCGGCGGACCATGGCGCGCAGGCTATTCGCTTCCGACCGCCTCGGCAATGGAAGCAAATCCGTCGCGGCGCATCAGCCGGAGAAGCCCCTTGGTGATCCTTCGGGCGATTCCCGGACCTTCATAAACCATGGCGCTGTAGAGTTGCACCAGACTGGCCCCGGCGCGAATGCGCGCCCAGGCATCCTCGGCGCTGGCAATACCGCCGACGCCGATCAGCGGGATCGCGCCGCCGGTGGCTTGGCGAAAGTCGCGCAGTCGCTGCTGGGCAAGCTCGCGCAGCGGGGTTCCCGACAATCCGCCCGCCTCGTCCGCATGGCGCGATCGCAGCGCCGGGCGCGAAATCGTGGTGTTGGCGACAATCAGCGCACCCAGCCCTTTGTCGAGCGCAATCCGGGCGATGTCTTCAATATCGGCGGGCGCCAGATCGGGCGCGACTTTGAGGAACACCGGAGGGCCACCCGCTCCCCGCGCCGCCAGCACCGCGTCGAGCAGCGCCGCCAGCGCGCCTTTGTCCTGCAATGCGCGCAGGCCGGGGGTGTTGGGACTGCTGACGTTGACCGCGAGATAGCGCGCGAGCGGCGCCATCAGCCGGGCCATGATCGCGTAATCGCCAATCCGGTCTGGTGAATCCTTGTTCGCACCGATGTTCACACCGACGATGCCGGGACGGTATTTGCGAAGCCGGAGCCGTTCCGCCGCAGCCGCCGCGCCGCCATTGTTAAAGCCCATGCGGTTGATAAGGGCGCGGTCTTCAGCCAGGCGGAACAGCCGAGGCCGCGGGTTGCCGGCCTGGGGCAGCGGAGTGATCGAGCCGACCTCGGCAAACCCGAAACCCATCCGCAGCACGCCGTCCGGCACCCGCGCATCCTTGTCGAACCCGGCGGCCAGCCCGAGCGGATTGGGGAACGCGATGCCGGCGACTTCGCAGGCCAGCGGCCCGCCGGGCGCAGGCTTGCGGCCCGGAAGGATTCTGAGCGCCGCCAGCGCCAGGCCATGCGCGCGCTCGGGATCGGCACGAAACAGGGCGGGACGAAGCAGCGAATAGATCATGGCGCTGCGGTCTATGGCGAAGCACGCGCGGACTGTCGACGCATTGACCGGCCTGCTTAGCCGTCACACAGGTTTTTTCTGTGGCAGAAATGGCACACATAATACGAATTGCTAACATGGCTGAATAATTTGCGTTCTCGGTGAATCCCTACAATTAATTGAGTCGAACCACTCCTAGGCGAGTCCTGCGACCCGAAGGGCTCGTGGCATCTGCAACGAGTTCTCTCACTTGACGGCGGTTCTCCGGCCTACCGGGGGACCGCCTTTTTTCCGGCTCGCACCGGTTGCCAAGCGCGACCCGCGTCCCTAAATCAAATACGAGCGAATCGCTCTGATTTATTGGGCCGACCACAGATGCGCCTGTCGAGCATGGCCGATTATGCCGTTGTCACCATGGCCGCCGCCGCGCGGCATTGCGGCGGCGTGCGCGTGAATGCGGCGCAATTGGCCGAGGAAACCGGGCTTCCCGCGCCGACCGTGCAAAAATTGGTGAGCAGGCTGACCTCTGCCGGCCTTCTTCGCAGCGCGCGGGGGGTGGGCGGCGGGCTGAAGCTGGCACGGCCGGCGGCGGCGATCAGCCTCGCCGATATCGTCGAGGCGGTTGAAGGCCCGATTGCGCTGACGGCTTGCGTCGAGCAGGGGCGCCACGATTGCGGACTGGAAGCGGCCTGTCAGGTCAAGCCGCACTGGCCGGTGGTGAATGAAGCACTGAGGGGGGCGCTGGCCCGGGTCAGCCTTACCGACCTGTCGTCTCCGTTCGTGCCCCGTGAAGTCGGGACACAGGTTGCGCGAAGCCTTTCGATGCCGCTCGAAGCGAACGGAGTCTGATCATGGATGACCAAACCACCCTCCCCGATCAGGCAGCCCGCGATGCCGCGGCGCGGGTCGCGGACTACGAATACGGCTGGTCGTCCGACATCGAAACCGATTTCGCGCCCAAGGGCCTCAGCGAAGACACGGTCCGCTTCATCAGCGCCAAGAAGAACGAGCCGGAGTGGATGCTCGACTGGCGGCTGAAGGCCTATCGCCACTGGCTGACGATGACCCCGCCCGACTGGGCCAAGCTCAATGTCCCCGCGATCGATTACCAGGACGCCTATTATTACGCCGCGCCGCGCGCGAAGCCGAAGCTGGGCAGTCTTGACGAGGTCGATCCGGAAATTCTGCGGGTCTATGAAAAGCTCGGTATTCCGTTGGAGGAGCAGAAGGTGCTCGCCGGGGTCGAAGGCGCGCGCAAGGTGGCGGTGGATGCGGTGTTCGATTCGGTTAGCGTCGCCACCACCTTTCGAGCTGAGCTGGAATCGGCGGGGGTGATCTTCCGCTCGATATCGGAGGCGATCCGCGAATATCCCGAGATGGTGAAGAAGTGGCTCGGCAAGGTCGTGCCGATGCATGACAATTATTTCAGCGCACTCAATTGCGCGGTCTTCTCCGACGGCACCTTTGTCTACATTCCCGAGGGCACCCGCTGCCCGATGGAGCTGTCGACCTATTTCCGCATCAATGCCGAGAATACCGGCCAGTTCGAACGCACGCTGATCATCGCCGAAAAAGGCAGCTATGTCAGCTACCTCGAAGGCTGCACCGCGCCGATGCGCGACGAGAACCAGCTGCACGCCGCCGTGGTCGAACTGGTCGCGCTCGACGATGCCGAGATCAAATATTCGACCGTGCAGAACTGGTATCCCGGCAATGCCGAAGGGCTGGGCGGGATCTACAACTTCGTCACCAAGCGCGCGCTGTGCCAGGGCAAGCGCAGCAAAGTCAGCTGGACCCAGGTCGAAACCGGCAGCGCGATCACCTGGAAATATCCCAGCTGCGTGCTCAACGGCGAGGATTCGGTCGGCGAGTTCTACTCGGTCGCGGTGACCAACAATTACCAGCAGGCCGACACCGGCACCAAGATGATCCAC
>JAYVWX010000028.1:0-6676 GCA_043785715.1 Novosphingobium sp.
GATCGTGGTGCCCGACCGGCTGGTCAATCTCGTCGCATGATGCGCCGGCTCGCCCTGCTGCCAGTGCTGCTGCTGGCCGCTGGTTGCGGCCTGCACCCGCTTTACGACGGCGGCGGCAGTGGCGCGGTGGCGAGCGGGCTGGCGGCGATCGAGGTTCCCCCGATCGAGGGCAAGGCCGGCTGGCTGATGCGCAATGCGCTGACCGATCGGCTCTACGCCGGCAATGCCTCGGGCAGCGCGGCGCGCTACCGGCTCGATGTCCGGCTCGATGACAAGCTCGAAGGGCTCGGCCTGCTGTCCGACGATACCATCGGCCGCGAGCGCCGAACTTTGCGTGCGCGGTATCAGCTGGTCGATTTGACCAGCGGCGCGATCGTACTCGACGCGACCGCCGGCTCGGATGCCGGCATCGATGTCGTCAGTTCCGAATATGCCACCATCGCGGCGGAAAATACCGCGCTGGAGAACCTGTCGCGCGACGTCGCCGGCCGGATCGTCACGGCGGTCGCGCTGCAGCTGCGCCGGGGCCAATGAAGGCGACCCAGCGGGATTTCGCCAGCGTCGCTCCGCGCGCGGCAGCGGCCGCCCGGGTGTTCTTCTTCTGCGGCCCTGACGAGGCCGGCGCCCATGACGCCGCGGCGCGGATCGAGGCATTGCTCGATAACGGCGACGAGCGGCTCGAACTTTCCGGCGCCGAATTGAAGCGCGATCCGGTCCGGCTGGGCGACGAAGCGCGCTCGACCTCGCTGTTCGGCAGCACCCGCCGGATCATTGTGCGAGCCCAGGGCGACGAGGTGCACGATGCGGTGGAGATTTTGCTCGGCGGAAATGTCGAGCCGTGCCCGGTGCTGATCGTCGCCAGCGGGGCGACCGACAAGTCGCGCACCGCCAAGCTGCTCGAAGGCCGCCCCGACGCGCTGGTCGCGATGTTCCATCCGCCCGAGCTGAGTGCTGTCGCCTCGGCGGTGCGGGGTTTTGCCGATGCGGCGGGCTTGCGCCTGTCGCGCGAACTTCCCGAACGGATCGCCCGGGCGGCGGGTCTCGATACGCGGATGGCCCGCTCCGAGGTGACCAAACTCGCGCTCTATCTCGATGCCGCGCCGGAAACGCCGCGCGATGCCGATGCAGCGGCGCTCGACGCGATCGGCGCGCGTACCGAGGAAGACGGTTTCGGGGCGCTGGTCAACACTGTGCTGTCCGGCGAGAGCAGGCGCATTCCGGCAGAACTCAGGCGGATGCGGGAACTCGGCCTCAATCCGGTCGGTTTGCTGTTGGCGCTGGAACGCCGCGCCGCGCAGCTCGGCCAGCTGGCGGCCAAGCTCGGTCCGCGCGGCGATATCGGCAAGCTGGTCGACGCCGAGGCCGGTGCGCGGCGCATCTTCTGGAAAGACAAGCGCGACATCGCCGCGCAGCTTTCCCGCTGGCGCGGCAAACGGCTGGAGCGGCTGGTGGAGCGGCTGACCGAGCTGCACGCCAGCCTGCTGTCGAACAGCCAGAATGCCGAGTTGCTGCTGGCACAGGGTCTAGCCGAAATCGGCCGGGCGGCGGCGCGGCACAGCTAATCGATATGGACCGGCGGCGCGCTGCTAATGTTTTCGCCGGTGCTGCTGGTGGTCGCCCTGGCGATCCTGATCGAAGGATATTCGCATCATTCTGCTGACACTGCGCGTGGTGATGCACGACCGGGCGTTCTGAGCGGCCTTGCCATTCGCCGCAGCCACCCCTAAAGGCCCGCGCTTCGCAGACACGTGAAGAGTCTCCATTTACGAAGATTCTTGGGTCCGCCTGGCTATCAAGGGCTGCCAGGGCTGGCCGGACGCGTCGCATTACAAGGAGACCGAAATGCCCAAACTCAAGACCAAGAGCGGCGTCAAGAAACGCTTCAAGCTCACCGCCACTGGCAAGGTGAAGCATGGGGTGGTGGGCAAGCGCCATCGGCTTATGAGCCACAATGCCAAGTACATCCGCCAGAACCGCGGCACCGACGTGATCTCCGATGCGGACGCAAAGGTGATCAAAAAGTGGGCGCCCTACGGGCTGAACTGAGGAGTACTTAAGCCATGACCCGTATCAAACGCGGCGTAACGACACGCGCCAAGCACAAACGCATTCTCGACCAGGCCAAGGGTTACCGCGGCCGCCGCAAGAACACGATTCGCGTAGCGCGCCAGGCAGTTGAGAAGGCCGGACAATACGCCTACCGCGACCGCAAGGTGAAGAAGCGCAGCTTTCGTGCGCTGTGGATCCAGCGGATTAATGCCGCGGTCCGCATGGAAGGCCTGACCTATTCGCAGTTCATCCACGGCACCAAGCTGGCGGGCATCACGCTCGACCGCAAGGTGATGGCCGATCTCGCGATGAATGAGGCCGGCATCTTCACTGCGGTCATCGCCCAGGCGAAGCAGGCGCTCAACTAACATCAGTATGCAACGATGGCAAGTAGCGGCTGGCAAGTACATCCGTCCTGGAGCGAACTGCCGGCTGCTTACTGCCGTGTCCTTGCATAATTGTTTTGTCTGACTTACCCCGGCCGGTGGCCGGCCTCCATTTAGGATAGCGGCAACGGGGCAAGCACGGTTATTCAAGGGGCGCCATCCTGCGAAGTTCGGGTGCGGTTTCATTTGCCGCCAGTGGAATTGCGCCAGTACCTGACGACCTTTTACGTCGCGGAATGGACGCTACCGGACGGCGAGATTCTGGTCGATCACCTCATGCCGGAGTGGGCCAATCTGCACTTCCATTCGGGGTCTTTACCCGAAGCGGAGACGCAGGCAGGCATGCGCTTGGCCAATACGGCCTTTGCGGCGACCGGGCCGAGTTCGGAATCCGTGCGCTTCACCATCGGCTCATCGCGGATGTGGGGGATCGGCTTGCTACCGCTGGGTTGGGCAAAATTCGTGCGTGCGCCCGCTGCCGAACTTGCCAATGCCGCGGTCGATGGCTGCGCCCATCCCGCTTTCGCCAGTTTCGTGCCGCTGGCGCGCACGATTTTCGGGCAAGGTCCGGATCCTGCCGGCGAGCTGGATAGAATCACGCAGCATTTCCTTGCCCGCATCGATGAGCCGGTTCCCGATCTGGACGGCATCACCGCAATCCACCGGGCGCTGGTCGATCCGGAAACCACAACCGTGGCAGGGCTGATCGATAAGTCGGGTATAGGCCAAGGCGCGGTAGAGCGCATCTGCCGCCGCGCCTTCGGTTTCCCACCCAAAGTGCTGCTGCGCCGCCAGCGCTTTATGCGCAGCCTCAGCCAATTCATGATCGATCCGTCGCTACGCTGGATCGGTTCGATTGACGGACATTATCACGATCAGGCGCAGTTCGTGCGCGACTTCCACCAGTTCATGGGGATGTCGCCCCGGCAATATGCCGCGCTGCCCAAGCCGCTGATCGGCGCGGTAATGCGCGAGCGGGTGCGGTTCTTCGGTTCAGCGGTCCAGGCGCTCGACAGCCCGGCCGGTCCCCAAGCTCGGACCTGATTGCGATCTGGCGCTTTCGTCCGTAAGGAGCGCCGCTTGGACCCATATCGGCGGACGGAATTCGCGTGGACTACGCAAGCATCGGGCAGGAGGCACTCTCGCGCATCGCGGGAGCGGCAGGGCCTGAGGCGGTTGAGGCCCTGCGCGTCGCTTTTCTTGGCAAGCAGGGATCGATCTCCGGCCTGCTGAAGAAGCTGGGCGCAATGTCACCAGACGAACGTCAGGCGGAAGGGCCCAAGATCCACCGGTTGCGCGAGGAGGTCACCGCCGCGCTCGCCGCCCGCAAGGCCGCACTTGAAGGCGCAGCGCTGGAAGCCCGGCTGGCCTCGGAGCGCATCGACCTGTCGCTGCCCGCACCGGAAGCCCCGCGCGGTTCGGTCCATCCGGTCAGCCAGGTGATGGACGAACTGGCGGAAATCTTCGCCGACATGGGTTTCGCCGTCGCCACCGGTTCCGAAATCGAGGACGACTGGCACAATTTCACCGCGCTCAACATGCCCGAGAGCCACCCGGCGCGGGCAATGCACGACACGTTCTATTTCCCGCACCGCAACGCCGACGGCCGGGAGATGCTGCTGCGCACCCACACTTCGCCGGTGCAAATCCGCGCCATGCTGGAGCGCGGCGCGCCTCTGCGCATCATCGCTCCGGGCCGCGTCTATCGTTCGGACAGCGATGCCACCCACACCCCGATGTTCCATCAGATCGAGGGCCTCGTGATCGACAAGGGCATCCATCTCGGCCATCTCAAATGGACGCTGGAAACTTTTCTCAAGGCGTTCTTCGAGCGCGATGACATCGTGCTGCGGCTGCGGCCAAGCTATTTCCCCTTCACCGAGCCATCGGTCGAGGTCGATGTCGGTTATACTCTGGTGAACGGCAAGCGGGTGGTCGGCGGCGATGAAGGCTGGATGGAAGTGCTGGGCAGCGGCATGGTCAACCGCAAGGTGATCGCGGCCGGCGGGCTCGATCCGGACGAGTGGCAGGGCTTTGCCTTCGGCACCGGCGTCGATCGGCTGGCGATGCTCAAATACGGCATGGACGATTTGCGCGCTTTCTTCGACGGCGATGTCCGCTGGCTCGCGCATTATGGCTTTGCCGCGCTCGATGTGCCGACGCTGTCGGGCGGGGTTGGGACGCCAGTGGGAGCGGGCGCATGAAATTCTCGCTCTCCTGGCTGAAATATTTCCTCGAGACCGAAGCTTCGGCCGATGAGATTGCAGGCAAACTCAACGCTATCGGGCTGGAAGTCGAAGACATAGACGATCCCGCCGCGAAGCTCGCGGGCTTCCGTGTCGTTCGCGTGCTGACCGCCGGGCGCCATCCCGACGCGGACAAGTTGCAGGTGCTCACTGTCGATGCGGGAGCCGAAGTCAATGACGGCCAGCCGCTCCAGATCGTCTGCGGCGCACCCAATGCGCGGGCCGGGCTGGTCGGCGTGCTCGGGCTGCCGGGTGCGGTGGTGCCTGCCAATGGCATGGAGCTGAAAAAGGCCTCGGTGCGGGGGGTCGAATCCAATGGCATGATGTGCTCGGCGCGCGAACTCGAACTGGGCGAAGACCACGGCGGCATTATCGAGCTGCCCGGCGATGCGCCCATTGGGGCGGCCTTCGCCGATTATTCCGGTTCCGATCCCGTGTTCGATGTCGCCATCACACCCAACCGGCCCGATTGCATGGGCGTCCATGGCATCGCCCGCGATCTGGCGGCGGCGGGGCTGGGCACATTGCGCCCGGTCAACGTGGGTGAGTCGACAAGCACCCACGCGCCAACATTCGCCTGCCCGGTCGAAGTCCGCACTGACGATCCCGAAGGCTGCCCCGCTTTCTATGGCCGGGTGATCAGGGGTGTGACCAATGGCGCCTCGCCCGACTGGATGCAGGCGCGGCTCAAATCCGCGGGGCAGAGGCCGATCTCGGCGCTGGTCGATATCACCAACTACGTCATGCTGGCGTTCGGGCGGCCCGCGCATGCCTATGACTGTTCGCAACTGACCGGTGCGGTGGTGGCGCGGCGGGCGGAGGATGGCGAGACGGTCACCGCGCTCAACGGCAAGGTTTATGCGCTCGACACCAGCATGACCGTGATCGCCGACGACAAGGGCGTGCATGACATCGCCGGGATCATGGGCGGCGAGCATTCGGGCTGTTCGGAAGCGACCACCGACGTGCTGCTCGAAATCGCCTATTTCGATCCCGAACGTATCGCCGCGACGGGCCGCAAGCTCGACCTCACCTCGGACGCGCGCAGCCGCTTCGAGCGCGGGGTCGATCCCGGTTTTCTCGATGCCGGGATGGAAATCCTCACCGGTTTGATCCTGCGCATCTGCGGGGGGCAGGCTTCGGATGTGGTGCGCGCCGGGAAACCGCCCTCTGGCATGATTGAAATGCCCTTTGATTCCAGCCTTTGCGCAAAACTCGGCGGTATCGACGTCCCGGATAGCACTCAGAAAACCATTCTCACCGCGCTCGGATTTGAATGGCTGGACAGGCGCAAGCCCGATGGCGGCATTGACCTCTGGATCGGTGTTCCAAGCTGGCGTCCCGATATCGACGGCCCCGCGGACATCGTCGAAGAAATAATCCGCATTCACGGGCTCGACAAGGTCGCCAGCACCCCATTACCACGCGCGGACGGCGTCGCCCGCCCGACTGCCACCCCGGCGCAGAAGCTCGAGCGCCGGTTGCGCCGGGCAGCGGCGGCCCGCGGCAATCATGAGGCGGTGACCTGGTCTTTCCTGCCGGTGCCCGATGCCGAGGCTTTCTCCGAGGGCAATGGCGGCCTGTGGACGCTGGCCAACCCCATCAGCGAGGATATGAAGGCGATGCGCCCCTCGCTGCTGCCCGGCCTGCTGGCGGCGGTCCGGCGCAATCTCGATCGCGGCGCGGCTGGGGTGCGGTTGTTCGAGATCGGTCGCCGCTATCTGCGCGGTGAGGGGGGCGTCAGCGACGAGCGGCTGTCGATCGCCGTGGTGCTGGCGGGGGAGAAGGTTCCGCGCGGCTGGGCGACCGGCAAGGCGGTCAGCTTCGATGCCTTCGACGCCAAGGCCGAAGCTTTGGCGCTGCTCGCCGAGGCGGGCGCGCCGGTCGGCAATTTGCAGATCATGGGAGAAGCTGGGGAGCAGTTCCATCCCGGCCAGTCGGCCACATTGCGACTGGGGCCGAAGACCGTACTCGCCCGCTTTGGTATGTTGCATC
>JAYVWX010000029.1:0-11416 GCA_043785715.1 Novosphingobium sp.
GGGGGTGGGTAAAATACAACGCGGATTTATTTACTGTTGTGGCAATGCTTAGGATCGAAGGCACCGATTACTCTCGCGCCGTGGCGGATAATATTATCAAGGCCCATGTGGGCCGTGATATTTATGTTATAGAGAAACACCTTGCGGACTTGTCATCTAGTACCCCTGACGCCCCAATTCATCTGACGCGCCGCCAGCGACTGAAATGGGGGAGCGCCGCTGGCGGGGCGCTTACTGAGCGTTTAACTCCACCTTCGCCCCCGCTCCCGCTCCCGCTCCCGCCTACGCCATCACCCGCGGAGATGATCGGAATGTTTATCGGCATGCTGGCGGGCCTTGCGAAAAAATGACCGGCCCCCTTCAAAAGGTCCGCCGCGCGGCGCTTGCCGCCCCGCTGGGCACAGGTTGACCCGCTGAAGGACACTGAGGCGACCGTTGCGGAAATCGAAGCCGGACTCACCAGTCGGGCCAAGGCTGTCGCCGAACGCGGCTGGAATATCGAAACCCTGGACGCGGAAATCTCCGCCGATCGGGCGCGCGAAGCCGGGCTTGGTCTCAACTTTGGCGCTGCAGCCACACCCTCAAAGGATGCCCCCGCCAATGCGTAACCTGACTCGACTGGACTCTGTCACACTTGCCCGGATCAAAGCGAGTGCAATCGCAAAGCTCATTCAATTGGGCCTTGTGAGGATCGATGAACTTCCGGCCCTGGCACTGGCCCATGTTGACGCCGTGCTTGACCGGGTTTTCGAACATTGCGCGGTGATTCAAATTCGCATCGCAGACGATAAATTCATTCAGATTCATCCGCAGGGGGCCGTCCATTGAACCTATTCAACCGCCAACTCGCCATTGTCCCTGCCAGCTTTGATGCTGAAACCCGGACTTTCGAATGCGTCATTTCAACCGGCGCACCTGTTGTGCGCACCGATGCGCGCGGGCAGTTCATTGAACGGCTACCGCAGCCGCAGCGGCAAGCATCTCGCCCGTTTCATTTTAATCGCCCTCTATACCGGCACGCGCAAAGAGGCGATTTTGGGACTCGGCTTCAATCCTAGCCTGGCTGGCGGCTGGATCGATGTTGAACGCGGTGTGATGCACCGACGCGGCGCCGGAGAGCGGGAAACGAAGAAGAGCCGGAAGCCGATTCCGATGACGCACCGCTTGCTTGCCCACTGCCGCCGCTGGCGCCGCATGGGGGCTAACTGGGCAGTTGACGTGGACGGGCAGCGCATCGGCGACGTGAAGCACGCCTTCCAAGGGGCACGTAAGCAGGCCGGATTGCCGGACGTGTCGCCGCATATCCTGAAGCACACCGCTATCACATGGGCGATGCAAAAGGGCCTGACAATCGAAGACGCAGCCGACTATTTCGACACGTCCGCCGAAACCATCCGGTCAACCTACTACCATCACAGCCCGCACTATCAGGACCGCGCCCTAATGATCCTGAACCGGAAACTGTGACTGGTCACAAATTGAACCGCTCTGAACCATGCTCAACCGTGAATAAAAGGTGCTTATTACGTGAATATAGCGCGAACATTAGCCACTGGCAGGCCCTCCGAAGGCAGAGGTCACAGGTTCGCATCCTGTCGGGTGCACCAGTTTGCTAACGCCGGCCAGTCCCGCTTCTTGCGGGCGAAAGCCCGAGGAAGGCGGTGCGCCGCTTTACGGGGCGGCAGGCGCGAGCCCGTTTTTCAGAAACCCCTCCGCCAGTCCGGCCAGGAACGCCGCGCCTTGCGGCATCACGCTTTCGTCGATCATCATCCGGGTGGAATGTATGCCGCAGCAGCTGGCCCAGTCGTCGCCTGCGTGCGCAACGCCGAGGAAGAACATCGCGCCCGGCACCTTGTCGAGCACATAGGCGAAGTCTTCTGCCCCCATGATCGGGTCGCCGAGGCGGTGGAACGCCGCTTCCCCGAACAGCGCGCGGGCGGTTTGCTCGCCAAAGTCGACCGCGTGCGGATCGCAGATCGTGACCGGGAAGCCTTCCTCGACCGTTACCTCGGCGGTCAGCCCGTGCGCCCCGGCGATGCCGGCGGCGAGCAGGCGCACCGCATCGGCGAGGCGGCTGCGGTGTTCGCGCGAAAGCGAGCGCATGGTCCCGCGCAATACCGCGCGGTCGGGAATGACATTATGCGTGCTGCCTGCCTGAATGCTGGCGATCGTCACCACCACGGGATCATGGGCATCGAACTGGCGGGTCACCATGGTTTGCAGCGCGGTGACGATCTCGCAGGCGATGGGCACCGGGTCGCGCGTCTGGTGCGGCATCGAGGCATGACCGCCGGCGCCGCGCACCGTGATTTCCAGCATGTCGGCAGCGGCGAGCAGCGGCCCGGCCCGGCCGGCGATCAGCCCATGCGGGGCGTTGGGCATGACGTGGAGGGCGAAGGCGGCATCGGGCAGCGGATCCAGCAGCCCGTCGTCCAGCATGAAGCGCGCGCCGTGAAAGCCCTCCTCGCCCGGCTGGAACATGAACCGCACTTCACCCGTGATGGAACCAGCGCGGGCGCAGAGCAATTCCGCGGCGCCGGCGAGCATGGCGGTATGCGCATCATGACCGCAGGCGTGCATCGCATCGGCGACGACCGAGGCGAACGGCAGGCCGGTTTCCTCCGGCATCGGCAGCGCGTCCATGTCGCCGCGCAACAGCACCGAGCGGCCGCGACCGCCGCCGCCTTGCAACACCGCCACCAGCCCGGTGGTCGAGGGGCCTTGGCGCCAATTCAGCGGCAGATGAGCCAGCGCGGCGCGGACCTTGTCGCGGGTTTTCGGGGTGTGCAGGCCAAGCTCCGGCTCGGCGTGGATCGCGCGGCGCAGGGCCGTGATGCGCTCGGCGATTGCGCCGGCTTCGGCGATGAGCGTTTGCGTCACCAGCGATTCTCCCTTGCCTAGCGCCGGGGTGATCATAACGCCGGGACGCCGGCTGTCGAGCGGTGCGCGGATTACAGCCGCGCGACAATCCGTTTTGCCGCCGCATTGTGCATCATCACCGACCCGACCAGCAGCAGGTTGAGCACCACCGCCTGGTAGATGAAGAAATACAGCGGACTGCCGGCGAGCATCGAGCCGCCCAGCACCAGCGCCCGCGGATTGGGGCCGAGGAATTTGAGCATCAGCAGCAGCGGCGGCGCTTCCTTGCGAACCTCGGCGCGCAGACGCTCGAGCGCGGCGGGATCGGCGGCCTGGACCGCGGCGTCGATCCGCAGAGCGTGGGGGGTCATGCCGCTTGCCAGCCGGAGATAGCCGGCGACGATGCCGGCAAAGCCCAGCCTGCGGATTTCGCCACCAGCCTGGTGGGTGTTGCGCAGCCACGGCGTGCCATAGACCCACCATTGATACTGGCGCCGTTGCACCTCGACATGGTTGGACTGGACGATGTGGCTGATGCCCGCCGCCAGCATGATCGGCCAGGCGATCCAGCCGAGCTGCGGCAACAGCACCCACAGCATGACGAAATAGAGCACAATGTGGCTGGCATAATCGCAGATGCCATCGACCAGCTCGCCCAAGGGACTGGCTTTGCCGGTGATGCGGGCCAGATCGCCGTCGGCGCCATCAACCACGTGCCAGCCCATATGCAGCGCAAGGCCGAACAGGGCGGTGAGCGGCCAGCCCGGCAGGGCGTAAACGAAGGCCGCGGCAACGACCAGCAGGCCACCGCACACCGAGACCATGTTGGGCGTCAGCGGGGTTTTCGCCAGTTGCAGCGCCAGCCGCCAGGCGAGCGGATGATAGAGGTAATGATTCAGCGGATCCTGCAGCTCGCGTGGGCGCAGCGGCCGCGCCGGGGCGGCTGGCGCACTGCCGCCGGGCTGACTGAAATTGCTCTTCGGCGTCACTGCTTCGGCCAACCGGCCCTCCTGCCTGAAATCTCGTCTCGCCGACCCGTTCTATCCGGCTGAAACAATTTTGCGATACAATAGTTGATTACAAATCCTGGTGAGAATCCCCTTCTCATTTTGATCCTATAGAGGGTTTGTTTTGACCGAACAGTGCATCCGGAGTTTTCGCCCATCCGAACTATGCATCGAGCAGAGGGACTTGGCTCCCCCACGAGTCGTTTTAGTCTTTGCCGGCGCTGCTAATGCAGCCCGCAATGTCGCCGGTGTCCCGGCTGCGGCGCGCGCTGTGCGACAGGTGGCCCAGGCCGGAATCGGAGAATGCTGGATAGTGGCGGGGGCAGTCTGGCAGCCGAACGAATTGATTCGCGCGGAAGTGGAGAGGCTCGCCGGCGCCACGATCGTCTCCTGGCTGCGGGCCGAAGAGTTATCCGCAATTTTCTGCAATGAAGGTATATTGCTGGTGGCCGGCGAAAGTCTGGTCGCGGCGGAAAGCATTCGCGATGCGCTGGCGGGCAATTCGGTGCTCCCGGCCGGTCTCGAGTTTGCTACCGACGGCCAACAGATTTTCGAACGCATCACCGCCGCCCGGAATGCGGTCGAGCTTGATGACGCCGAGCGCCGGATTATCGCATCGACCACCAAGCCGAGTGATGGCATCGTTTCGCGTAAGTTGAATCGGCCGATCTCGCAGGCGATCTCGCGCCGACTGCTGAAATGGCCGGGAATCCGCCCGGTTCACGCCACCGCGGTTACCACACTCCTGGCGGTCGCGATGGTTTTGAGCCTGGTGGCCGGGGGGAATGCCGGCCTGATCGCGGGCGCGGTGCTCTTCCAGGCAGCGTCAATATTCGACGGCGTCGATGGCGAGATTGCGCGCGCCACATTCCGCACCTCGCGGGCGGGCGCCATGGCCGACAGTCTGGTCGACGCGGCGACCAACATCGGTTTCATCGGCGGCGTTATCATCAACCTGTGGATTCGGGGCAACACCTTTGCAGTGATGGCGGGAGCGGCGGGGCTCGCAATCATGGCGTTCGGCCTGTTTCTGATCGGCCGGAGAGCCCGGTCGGGCACCCGGAAATTCACGTTTAATGCCGTCAAAGATCACTTTCACGGGCCCCAACCGCGCCCGATGCAATGGCTTATATGGCTGACAATGCGCGATTTTTATGCTCTGGCGGCAGTGCTGTTCGTGGTCACCGGATTCGCCGCTGAAGGTTTGGTCGCTTTCGGTGTAATTGCTGCCGGATGGCTGGTAGTGGTGTTGGCTGTGTTAATGCGCCGGAAGGCATGAGCAATGCAAACCGCTTGCTTTTGGCGCGCGATTTCACAATGAGGGCGCAAATCCACCCGGATCGAGAGCGTCCGTCTGAAGGGATCAATTTGATGAAGCCAATCAAGGTTGCCGTGATCGGCGTGGGCAACTGCGCCAGTTCGCTGGTACAGGGGGTGGCCTACTATCGTTCGAACAATTCGTCGCAGGGGCTGATTCATGATCGAATCGGCGGCTATGGCGCGGGCGATGTGTCATTCGTCATGGGAGTCGATGTCGACAGCCGCAAGGTTGGCAAGGACATTGCCGAGGCGATCTTCTCGGCCCCGAACTGCACGGCGGTTTTTCACGAAAACGTGCCTGCCACCGGCGCCAAGGTGATGATGGGCCGGATTCTCGATGGCGTTGCCGACCATATGACCGGCATGGGCGAGCGCGGTTTTATTCTGGACGATGCGCCCGAAGCAACCAAGGCCTCCATCGTCGCGGCGCTGAAGGCGACCGGCGCCGAAGTGATGCTGAACTTCCTGCCGGTCGGCTCGGACGCGGCGACAGAATTTTATATGGAATGCGCGCTGGAGGCCGGCGTTGCTGTGGTCAACTGCATGCCCGTGTTCATCGCCAGCCGGCCGGAGTGGGAACGCCGCTTCGCCGAGAAGCGCATCCCCATCGTCGGCGACGACATCAAGGCGCAGATCGGCGCGACGATTGTCCACCGCGTGCTGTCCAGCCTGTTCGGGGCGCGCGGCGTCAACGTCGAGCGAACCTATCAGCTCAACACCGGCGGCAATACCGACTTCATGAACATGCTCGACCGTCAGCGGCTCGGCAGCAAGAAGGTGTCGAAGACCGAAGCGGTTCAGGCCATGCTCGCTCAGCGGCTCGCCGATGACAACATTCATGTTGGCCCATCGGATTATGTTCCCTGGCAGAAGGACAACAAGCTGTGTTTCCTGCGGCTCGAAGGCAATCAGTGGGGCAACGTCCCGATGAACCTCGAACTGCGCCTGTCGGTTGAAGACAGCCCCAATTCGGCCGCCTGCGTGCTCGATGCCATCCGTTGCTGCAAGATCGCGCTGGAGCGCGGTGAGGGCGGCGCGCTGATCGGTCCGTCGGCCTATTACTGCAAGCATCCACCGCAGCAGTTCAATGACGATACCGCGGGTCAGATGGTCGAGGAATATATCGCAGAAGCGGCCTTGGCGGCAGAATAACACCGGCAACGCCTGACGGAAAACCTTGATGGATGCCCTGATTATTGCTGCAGGTTATGGAAGCCGGCTGCGCGAAGTTGCAGATTCGAAACCGCTGGCCACGATTGCCGGAGTGCCGCTGCTGGAACTCGGCGTGCGGCAGGCGCGTGCGGCCGGTGTCGAGCGCGTAGTCGTGGTCACCGGACACCACGCGGTCGAAATCGAAAAATTTCTGCCATCCCTTTCCGCCCGCGTTGGCATCCCCGTGGTTTCCGAAAGGCTGCAGCACTGGTCAACGCCGAACGGGCATTCGGTGATGGTCGGCGCGGCGCGGATAGAAGGGGATTACCTCCTGATGATGGCCGACCACATCTTTGAGGCGTCAATCCTCCAGCGGCTGGCGCGCGAGGGTACGAAGAGCCGGGGGGTGACGCTCGCAATAGACCGGCGCACGGATAATCCTCTCGTCGATCCCGACGACGCCACTTGGGTCAAGACCGATTCCGATGGGCGGATTGAGGCCATCGGCAAGACAATCCCCCATTATGACGCGGTCGATTGCGGTGCCTTCTTGGCAACACCCGAACTTGCGCGGGCTATCCAGGCCGCCATTTCCGAGGGCAAGAGCGGCAGCCTGTCCGACGGCATGCAGCGCCTTGCCGACGCAGGGCGAGCGGCAACCATGGATATTGGTGAGGCTTGGTGGCTCGATGTCGATGATGCGCGCGCCCATGCTCTGGCGGAAGCGGAAGCGCCGGCGCGCCTGCCCGAAATATATCAGTAATACCAAGTCTTAATGGTCGGAACCCATAAGACCGCTCCACCCGGCGGGGAGGGGGGTAATATGTTAGGATCCGTGGGACGGGGTATAAGGGCAGGTATCCGCCCGATCAGGGGTATCTCATCTGAACCCTGCTGGTCAGGCTGGCGCGGGGCACACTGAGCCTGACCGCACGGAACGAGGGCAGGCCGGCAAATGTCCCCGGATTGTTGGAAAAGCCGAAACCTTCCGCCGGAAAGCCGATAGTTGTCCGGTCGAATTTCTGGTTCGCGTTTTCGTCATGATACAGCGCCAGCGCATAGACCCCCGGCTTCGGAACAAAAATGCAGGCGCGGGTGGTCCCCGGGACAGCCTTGACGCGGCCGACATAAAGTGACCCGTTCTTCACCAGAAACTTGCGGGATGCGTCCTCGTATAGCGTGACCGCGAGCAGACCGTTGCCGCTGCGCACTCCTTCGGCCACAACATTGAGCCAATGAGCGCTCGGCGGGCCAGTGCAGCCTTGTGGCGCGGCGGGGGCCGCAGCCTCGGCTGTCGCTGCGCTTGCGGTACTTGCCGCAACAACAAGGGCAATGATCGCAGCGTTGAAACGTCTCGGCATGGGCATCGTCGGTTGGATCCTGATGATTACGAATGAATAACGAGGGAACTTCGGTAGCTGAATGCAAGCGCACGGGTTTGCACCCATCGCCGGGCTCGATCTATCTGATTCGCGGCGTGAATAAATCGTGAATTAGGCAGAATTGCGTCACAACCATTCCGGGGCCAGAGTTTCGACTTTCGGCGTACAGCCGATCAATTCTCCGTCCTCCAGCGTGACTGTCAAATCCGCCAATTCCGACAGCGTTCCCCGGTGGCAATAATGAGGATGGTCGTGCGCGCGCGCAGCCGCAGGACGGCCTCCGCGATGGCCCGCTCGTTTTTCGGCGGCCAAATCCACTCCGTGGCGCCCATATTCGCGATTTACCGGATTCGATCGGGCACACTTCCGTCACCCATCCGCCGGGCGAGTCGGCGATCGACACCATCCGCAAGAAAATCACCAGGAGGCAGTGACAAACAAAATTCCCCGAGCGGTCGATAAGCGGAAATGTCGCGGCGGCGCAGGCCATATAATTGCTCGAAAGCCTGGCTGACATCTCCAGCGCACTCGTTTCCGGTTTTCAGGAAACGCCGCACGTCGGCCAATCTGTCGCGAGCGAATGTCTGGTCGAATCGATCGATGGGGCGATCTGTGGTATCGTACGCATCGGCGTTCATTCGATCATGATTATGGCGGACATGCCCTGCCCGGTCCGGCGCATCAATCGCACGGCTGGGCGCACCGCATTTCGCCGTGGAAGCCAGGGCGTGTGGAAAACGGCAATGCCCGCTTGTCGCCACAAGATGTGGTGACTAAGCGCAGTTTCACGCATGATTACCCCGCTGATCTCACCCTCCATCCTGTCCGCCGACTTCGCCCGGCTTGGGGAGGAGGTCCGCGCCATCGATGCCGCCGGTGCCGACTGGATTCATGTCGATGTCATGGACGGCCATTTCGTGCCGAATATCACCATCGGCCCTGGGGTGGTGAAGGCGCTGCGGCCGCACACTGCCAAGCCGCTCGACGTTCATCTGATGATCAGCCCGGTCGATGGTTTCCTCGAGGCGTTTGCCGAGGCCGGCGCGGACATCATCACCGTTCACCCTGAGGCTGGCCCGCACCCGCACCGCACAGTGCAGGCGATCAAGGCGCTGGGCAAGCTGGCGGGTATTTCGCTTAACCCGGCAAGCCCCGCCAAGCTGCTCGACTATCTGATCGACGACATCGATCTAGTGCTGGTGATGAGCGTCAATCCCGG
This sequence comes from Novosphingobium sp., assembly GCA_043785715.1. GTDB lineage: Bacteria > Pseudomonadota > Alphaproteobacteria > Sphingomonadales > Sphingomonadaceae > Novosphingobium. Next base: position 8,940 of record JAYVWX010000029.1, read on the forward strand.
CTTCGGCGGCCAGAGCTTCATCGCCAGCCAGCTCCGCAAGATCGAGGCGGTCCGCAAGATGATCGACAAGTCGGGGCGCGACATCCGGCTGGAAGTCGATGGGGGCGTCGATATCGTTACCGCCCGCTCTTGTGTTGCGGCCGGGGCGGATGTGCTGGTCGCCGGAACCGCCACTTTCCGCGGCGGGCCCGGCAGCTATGCCGCCAATATCGCCGCGCTCAAAGGGCTGTCCTGAGCCATGGCCGATGCGGTCATGCGCGAGCCGAGAGCGGCGGGCGCCGCGAAGATTTCCGCCTCACGACGCGCCATTCCGCTGCGGCCGGGGCACGAGGAGGGGTTGGTGAGCGATACGATCGCTGAAGACCACCTCCCGGGTGAATTGATCGCGCCGGGCCGCGCCCTCGCGATCGCCGATTTCGCCGCGCCATCGCTGGGTGCCGGCGAACGGCTGCTGCGGCTCGCCTACCGAATGGGTGTTCCCGGCTCGATGCTGACGTCGCCGATCGGCAAACTGCGCAAGCCGCGAATTCTCGCTGCGGTCGACAATCCGCTTATGGGGAGCGCCGCGTCAGGCAAAGCCCTGCGCGCCGGTCATTTCCTGGTTCACGGCGTCAAGCTGCCGATCGCGCAGGTCGATTTTGCCGGGGTCGCGCGGCTGACGCCGCCGGTCGAGCGCATGGTGCACAGCTTTGGCTGGCTCGGCGACCTCGATGCCTGCGCCGCGCGTGAGCAGGTTTTGCCGGTGGCGGCGCGCATCCTGTCGGCCTGGCTCGATGCCAATCCGGCGCCCCCTTCGCGCCCCGGCAAACGGCCGGCTTGGCGTGTCGGCAACGCCGGAACGCGGGTGTTGAACTGGCTGGTGCATGCGCCGCTGATCCTGGCGGGCGACAAGCATCTGCGCAAACGCATCCTTGCCGCGCTGGCGGAAACCGCGCGCTGGCTCGACCGCAATGTCGGCCGCGCCGAAGACCGCCTGGGCGAAGTCGCCGGCTGGTGCGGCATAGTCGCCGCGGGCCTGCTACTGGCCGATGGCAAGCCGCGGCGGCTGTACGGCGAGGCGGGGCTGATCGCCGCGCTGGGCGAGCTGGTGGGCGACGATGGCGGCGTGCTGTCGCGCAGTCCGCTGGCGCAGATGGAAGCGATCGCCCTGCTGGTAAAGCTGCGCGCCTGCTATGCCGCGACGCGCCGCCAGCCGCCGCAGGTGCTCGAAGCCATGCTGGAGCTGTTGGTTCCCCCGCTGCTGGCGCTGACCCATGGCGACGGCTCGCTGGGCAGCTGGCAGGGCGCCTGGGCGATCGAAGCCGATGTGATCGCCCAGCTGATCGCCGCGAGCCGGGTGCGTACCCGGCCGCTGCGCGATGTCCGTCAGTGGGGTTATCAGCGGGTCGCGGCGCAAAAGTCCATCCTGCAGTTCGATGCGGCGCCGCCGCCGCTGGCCCGCCATGCCCGCAGCGGCTGCGCGTCGACGCTGGCGTTCGAATTTTCGCATGCCGGACAGCGGATCGTGGTCAATTGCGGCGGCGCGGCCTGCGCCGGGGGTCTGGTGCCGGTGCGGCTCGAGCAGGGCCTGCGCGCGACCGCCGCCCATTCGACGCTGGTGCTCGACGATGTCAATTCAACCGCAGTGCTGATCAACGGACGGATCGGTTCCGGCGTCGGCGAAGTCGAGATCGAACGGCGCACTCTGGAGGGGGAAGCGGCCAGTCGCTCCAGCGGCGGTGCAACCCGGCTGGAAGGCAGCCACGACGGTTATGCCGCGCGCTACGGGTTGATTCACCGCCGAATCCTGATCCTGCGCGACAACGGCAGCGAACTGCGCGGGGAGGATCTGCTTGTGCCGGCGACGCGCAAGGGCAAGCGCGGCAAAGTCGGATTCGCCATCCGTTTCCACCTCGGCCCCGGCATCGATGCGGGTCTGTCCGAAGACGGTCAGGGGGTCGGGCTGGCGCTTCCGGACGGTAGCTACTGGCAGTTCCGCGCCGGCGAGGGTAGTGAGGTGACGGTCGAGGAGAGCCTGTGGGCCGATGGGCAGGCGCGGCTGGTGCCGGTGCAGCAGCTGGTCATTCAAGGCATGGTCTCTCGCGGCGGCGGCAATTTCGCCTGGCTGCTGAAGCAGATGGGGTGAAACTCGCGTGAGTGACGTGATGATCCGCCGGGCGCTGCTCTCGGTGTCGAACAAGACCGGCCTCGCCGATCTCGGCAAGACGCTGGCGGCGCGGGGTGTGGAACTGGTCTCGACCGGCGGAACCGCGGGGGCGCTGCGTGAGGCCGGGCTGGCGGTGCGCGATGTCTCCGAACTCACTGGCTTCCCTGAGATGATGGACGGCCGGGTCAAGACCCTGCACCCCAAAATCCACGGCGGGCTGCTTGGCGTGCGCGACAATCCCGAACACGCCGCCGCCATGGCCGAGCACGACATCGGCGCAATCGATCTGGTGGTGGTCAATCTCTATCCGTTCGAGGCAACCGTGGCCAGG
>JAYVWX010000030.1:0-3832 GCA_043785715.1 Novosphingobium sp.
ACCCGGGCCGCCAGCCGATCATTGTCGCCGAAGCGGATTTCCTGCGTCGCGACGCTGTCGTTTTCGTTGATCACCGGCACCGCCCCGGCTGCCAGCAGACGGCTGAGCGTGGCGGTGGCGTTGAGATAGCGGCGGCGGTCCTCGAGGTCGTCGAGCGTCAGCAGCAATTGCGCAGCCGTCAAATCATGCTTGCCCAGCAGCTCCGCCCACAAGCCTGATAGCGCGATCTGGCCGACAGCGGCAGAGGCCTGGGCATCGGCGAGATTGCCACGCCCGCCTTTCTCCAGCCCGAGCGTCGCCGCACCCAGCGCGATGGCGCCAGAGCTGACGACGATCACCTCTTGGCCGCGCGCCCGCGCCTCGGCGATCTCGCGCACCAGACTTTCCAGCCAGGCGCGCCGCACGCCGCCCTTGCCGACCAGCAGCGAGGAGCCGACCTTGACCACCAGCCGCGGGCACGCGGCGGCGCTGGCGAGGTCCGGGAGGCGGGCGATCTGCATGGGCTGCGGCTTAGGGGAACTCGGGCGGGCTTTGAAGGGCGCAAGTGGCATTAACCCACCGAGTCCGTACAGGCTGGCAATCCGCGCGAGGAACCTATCGGTGCATCACAGCGGTGACCACGGCCGGTCGTCCGCCTCTTCGCGTGCACCCTCCGGCCGCTCGGTGACCGTGGCGGCGGGGAGGCAGTCGATCACCGCGCCCAGCAGGCGGTCCAGCCCCTCGCCAGTCGCGCCGGAGATCGGGAACACCCGCGCCGCGCCGGCATCCTTCAATTCGCCGGCGAAGGCCTCGACCAGCTCCTTGTCGACCAGATCGATTTTGTTGAGCGCGATCAGCCGAGGCTTGTCTTCGAGCCCGGCGCCATAGGCCGCAAGTTCTTCCTCGATCACTTCCATCGCCTCGGCGGGATCGGTGCCGGTGATGTCGATCAGGTGGATCAGCACGCGGCAGCGTTCGATATGGCCGAGGAACCGGTCGCCGATCCCGGCGCCCTCCGCCGCGCCGGCAATCAGGCCCGGAATATCGGCAAGCACGAATTCGCGCTCCCGGTGGCGCACCACCCCCAGCTGCGGCCGCAGCGTGGTGAAAGGATAATCGCCGACCTTGGCGCTGGTATTCGCGAGCTTGTTGAGGAACGTCGACTTGCCGGCATTGGGCAAGCCGACCAGACCGGCATCGGCCAGCAGCTTGAGCCGCAGCCACACCCACATTTCTTCGCCCGGCCAGCCCGGACCATGCTGACGCGGCGCGCGGTTGGTCGAGGTCTTGTAGCTGGCATTGCCGCGTCCGCCATTGCCGCCTTTCAGCAGCACGATGCGCTGGCCGGCCTCCGTAAGGTCGGCAAGCAGGGTCTCGCGGTCATCATCGAGAATCTGCGTGCCCACTGGCACCTTGACCACCAGGTCTTTGCCGCCTGCGCCGGTGCGGTTCTTGCCCGCCCCCCCGGTGCCGCGCGGCGCCTTGAAATGTTGGGCATAGCGAAAGTCGATCAGCGTATTGAGGCCGGGCACCGCCTCGAACACGAGATCCCCGCCCTTGCCGCCGTCGCCGCCATCGGGACCGCCATATTCGACGTACATCTCGCGCCGGAAGGCGACCGCACCGGGCCCGCCGCTGCCTGAGCGAATGAAAATCTTGGCCTGGTCGAGAAAATGCATGGCGTCTAGTTTACCTGGAGGGGCCGTCGGTGTCGAACGGCGATGTTGGCGCTCGGGATGAGCGCTGTTGGGCCGTCGCCCGCAAATCGGTTTGCCGCGAGCCTGCCAGCCCCGCGCCATTCCCGGACAAGGGCGATACTGGTGGAGCCGAGGGGGATCGAACCCCTGACCTCGTCATTGCGAACGACGCGCTCTCCCAGCTGAGCTACGGCCCCGTTCCAGTACAGGCAGTGGACATGGCCCGGTAGATCGGCCGGTCCGTGCGAGCGGCCCCCTTAGCGAAGAGGGTGCAGGCTTGAAAGCACAATTTTCCTGCGGTGCAGTTGCCAGGCATGCCGCGATTGCGATGGCGGCGGACCGAACCAGATGGCTCTACCGTGGTAGCGTGATGGGCGGCGTTGCCATCGTGGCGGCAGGTGTGGGCGGCAGGGTCACCGATATGGCATCGGGCGCTGCCGGGACTGGCACCACCAGAGTTCCCTGGGCAATCGGCGCCGGTACAACCAGGCTGCCGGGCGCAACGGGAGGCGTGGCGGCGGCAACTGCCGGGAAAGCTCCTGACGCTACCACAACTGGCTTGACCCCATAACTTGCCTCCCAGACCGCCAGATCGGCGCGGTATGACTCCATTCGGCGGTAGAAATTGTCGAACACCGCCTCGATCGCGGGCAAGCTGCGGGCTGCGAAGGTTTCGAGTTCCGCGGATGGGATCAGCTGGGCTTCCCGTGAAACCGCCAGCACCGCTTCGCAGAAGTCGGTCATCGTCGGCGGCAGGGCGAAGTGGTTGTAGACTTCGGTCATGTAGGTTTCGCGGAAGGGCACATAGGCCGCACCGTATAGCGAACGAAACTCGGCATCGACCGAGCGGTTCGTTTTGCTCAGCGCCTTGGCATGGACCCGAAGGAATTCCCGGTAGCTGTCGACGATGGTGGCATATTGCGGCTCACGGCAATTGAGCGCCGCGACATTATACGCCGAGCGCAAGTTCCACAGCGCCTGGGTCGGGCTGATATTGCGGTTGACGCTGCGGTAAAGCCCGGCAAAGTCGCGCGGCGGAAGGGCCATGTTGGCCGGTGCGCCATGCGGCGGCAGGGGACGCGGCGGGATGACCACGATCACCGGCGGGGGCGGCGGAGGCGGCACATAGGCCACCTGCTTTGCCGCACACGCCGAAAGGGCCGCAATTCCCCCCGCCGCCAGCGTAATCGAACGGACCTTTCTCAAGCCACTCATAGTCAACCAACCCATCGCGCGCATTGCGTCCCCATTGGACATCCCCCAGTTCTTCGCTGGTCTCGTTTAACATGCCGAAGTTGCGATTTAGCTGCGCTGAACGCCAAAGAAAATGCCCGGCGCGGATGGTACCGCCCCGGGCAAGATCATTATCGATCAACCGTTCCGGATCAGCGGCGGTCGCCCATGAAGGCGAGCAGGAACTGGAACATGTTGATGAAATCCAGATACAGGCTGAGCGCTCCGAGCACCACGGCCTTGCCGGCGAAATCGGTGCCGGCGAGCGTAGCATACTCGTTCTTCAGCCGCTGCGTATCCCACGCCGTCAACCCGGCGAAAATCAGCACGCCCAGGATCGAGATCGCCAGCTGTAAGCCGCTCGACTGCAGGAACATGTTGATCACCATGGCGATCAGAATGCCGATCACGCCCATCGTCAGAAACGAACCCATCGCCGACAGGTCCTTCTTGGTGGTGTAACCCACCAGGCTGAGACCGGCAAAAGCGCCTGCGGTGGCGAAGAAGGTGGTCGCGATCGAGGCGCCGGTGAAGACGAGGAAGATCGTCGACATCGACAGGCCCATGACGATGCAGAAGCCCCAGAACAATGCCTGGAGCGTAGAGGTCTGCATGCGGTTGGCGCCCAGGCTCATGCCGAACACGAAGCCGAGCGGTGCGAGGATGATCAGCCACTTCAGCGGCGTCGCCATCACCTGCGCGGCCATGCCCGACTGGGCAAACAGCAGCGCGACGATGCCGGAGAGCAAAATGCCCGACGCCATGTAATTATAGATAGACAGCATATGCTTGCGCAATCCCTGGTCATAGACACCAGTCTTGCCGATAGCACCGCCATTAAGGCTCGGAGACGTGCCGACGCCCGTGCGGGTGGGCTGGGGGTCGTTCCAAATGGCCATTTCGAATTAAACTCCTGATCCCTG
>JAYVWX010000031.1:0-4875 GCA_043785715.1 Novosphingobium sp.
ACCCACTCCTTCAGCTCCGCCCCGCTGGTCGTGGCGCCTGGCTGCAAGGTGACATAGGCGCGCGGGCTTTCGCCGCGATAATCGTCGGGCACGCCAATCACCGCGGCCTCCTTTACCGCCGGATTTTCCCGCAGAACGGCTTCCAGCTGGCTGGGGAACACTTTGTAGCCGGCCACGGCGATCATGTCCTTGCTGCGATCGACGATGCGGATGTAACCTTCCCCGTCGATTGTGGCGATGTCGCCGGTGCGCAGCCAGCGTTCCTCGCCGCGAAAGGCAAACACATCGGCATCCGCTTCGGGCCGGTTCCAATAGCCCCGCATCACCTGCGGGCCCAGGATCGCCAGTTCGCCCGGCTCGCCAGCGGGGGCATCGCGGGCTGGATCTTCCTTGTCGAGCAGCCGCAGGTGCGTGGCCGGGAGCGGGTGGCCGATGGTCCCCGGCCGCTCCCCGCTCTCGTAGGGATTGCTGGCGACCACGCCCGACGACTCGGTCAGACCGTAGCCTTCGATCAGCTTGGCCCCGGTCGCCGCCTCGAAGCGCTGCTTGAGCTGCAGCGGCAGGGGCGCGCCGCCCGAAATGCAGGCGCGCAGCGAAGCGAACCCGGTCGATGCGAGATCGGCGTGGTCGAGCAGCGCCTGATACATCGTCGGCACGCCGGGCATCGAGGTGGCGCGGGTGCGGGCCAGAGTCTTGAGGCATTGTCCGGCATCGAAGCGCGGCAGCATGGCGATGGTGCCGCCGTCCGCGACCGTCCGGTTGAGCACGCAGGCGTTGGCGAAAATATGGAAGAACGGCAGCACCCCGACGATGACATCGCGCTCATCGTGGTGCGGATCGATCGCCTTGATTTGCCGGGCATTGGCCGACAGGTTCTGGTGGGTGAGCATGGCGCCCTTGGGCGTGCCGGTGGTGCCGCCGGTATATTGCAGCAGGGCCAGATCCACCAGGGGATCGATGGCGACGGGCCGGAGAGCGTCACGCCGCAACATGCCGCGCCACCCCACCACATCGGGCGCATCCGACAGCGGTGTCAGCTGACTGCGCCGAAACAGCCGGAGGCCGACGCTTTGGACCAGCGGCAGCATTTCGGCCAGCCGGCCAACGATCAGAAGTTCGAGCGGCGAGTCCCGCAATACCGTGAGCGCCGTCGGCAGCAGCGCCGAACTGTCTATGGTAACCAGCAGCCGCGCGCCGGAATCCACCACCTGGGCTTCCAGTTCCGCGGCGGTGTAGAGCGGCGAGAAGTTGACCACCACGGCGCCCGCCAGCATCGCACCGAAATAGGCGGCGAGGTAGATCGGCACGTTGGGCAGGAACAGGCCGACGCGATCACCCTTGGCAATGCCGAACGCCTGCAATCCGGCGGCAAACGCCCGCGCCTCGGCCATGGTGGCGGCGTAGCTGGTGGTCCGGCCGTAAAAATCGCTCAGCACCCGGTCGGGGTGGGCGGCGACGCTGGCGGCGAACAGCTCGGTCATCGCCTGCGGCGGGAACGTCTGGTCCCAGGCGCAGGGGTGCGCGTAGAATGTGCCCCAAGGTTCGGAAAAGCCACCCTCATCCATGGCTCCAGCTTGGCGGTTCAAGCGGGGCAGGGCAAGGGGAAGTAAGCCCGCGCTGGGCTGGAGGAAATCAGCCCTCGCCGGCGGTTTCCGAGGTCCGCCTGGCTTCGAGCCAGGCCGCAGCCTCGGCTTCCTGCGCCGCCTCGCCCGCAACCTTGAGCGCGGCTTCGCGTTCGGCGCGCAGTTCCTCGATCAGCGCCTCGCGGTCGTCGCCGAGCCGGGCGTCGTCGCCAGCCTGATCGTCGAGGCCGGCCTTTTTCGCCATCCGGGCGACGATGCCGTCGAGTTCGCGCTGCGAACACAGGCCAAGCGTCACCGGATCCTTGGGCTGGATATTGGAGATGTTCCAATGGCTGCGGTCGCGGATCGCCGAGATTGTGTTGCGCGTGGTGCCGATCAGCTTGCCGATCTGCGCATCGGAAATTTCCGGATGATGGCGCAGGATCCAGGCAATGCCGTCGGGCTTGTCCTGCCGCTTGGACACCGGCGTGTAGCGCGGGCCCTTGGTGCGGCTGACATTGACCGGCGCCTTCTGCATTTTCAGCGAATAGCCAGGATCGGCCTGCCCGCGCTCGATCTCGGCCATGGTCAGCTCGCCTGCCCGGACGGGATCGCGGCCAGTGTATTTGCTGCTGGCCAGGTCGTCGGCCATCGCCTGTACCTCGAGGATATGAATTCCGCAGAATTCGGCAATCTGCTCGAAAGTGAGTGCGGTGGTATCGACAAGCCAGGATGCTGTCGCATGCGGCATCAGCGGGGCAGGTTGGGTCAAGGCTCTTCTCCGGCGGAAACAATAAGGGCCGCCCCTTGCGGAGCGGCCGTATACGGCACGATGTAGGGCATTGCGCGAGCAACGGCAAGGATGGAGTCACGCCATCTCGACATTAGCCCGGCATATCTCGGCCGGGGCCTCGCGGAAGTTGGCCTGCTCAGCCAAAGTCTACACCGCAAGCACGATCTTGCCGATATGCTCGCCCGCCTCCATTCGCGCATGCGCCGCGGCGGCCTGGGCCAGCGGAAAAATCCGGTCCATGACCGGTCGCAGCTGGCCGCTTTCGACGAAGGGCCAGACCTGCGCGGCAATCTCCTGCGCCAGCAGTGCCTTGAATTCGGATGAGCGCGGCCGCAGGGTTGAGCCGGTAAGAGTATACCTCCGGCTCATCACCACCGCCATGTTGAGCTCGGCCTTCGCTCCGCCGAGAATGGCGATGGTGACGTGGCGGCCATCCTCGGCGAGGCATTTGAGGTTGCGCGGAACGTAATCGCCCGAGACCATGTCGAGCACCAGGTTGACTCCCTTGCCCTCGGTTATCCGCGCCACTTCGGCGACGAAATCGGCCGATTTATAATCGATCGCATGCGCCGCTCCCAATTCCAGCGCCGCCGCGCATTTCGCCTCGCCCCCGCAAGTGACAATGACCTTCAGGCCGAACAGACGGCCCAGACTGATCGCCATGGTGCCGATGCCGCTGGTGCCGCCATGGACAAGGATCGTCTCGCCCTCGCCCGCCCAGCCGCGCTCAAAGACATTGTGCCAGACGGTGAACAGCGTTTCGGGCAGCGCCGCCGCCTCGGCAAGCGCAAGGCCGGGCGGGACCGGCAGGCAATGACGCGCGTCGGCCACGCAATATTCGCCGTAGCCGCCACCAGTAACCAGCGCGCAGACCTGCTGGCCGTTGAGCAGCCCTGCGTCCGCATCTCCCGCCGCCACGACGGTGCCGGCAATCTCGAGCCCCGGAACCAGCGAGGCGCCCGCCGGCGGTGGATAACTTCCCATACGTTGCGCAACATCGGGCCGGTTGACCCCGGCAAAGGCGACTTTCACCAGCACCTCGCCAGCCCGCGGGCGGGGCACCGGCAGGCTCTGCGCGTGCAAAACTTCCGGGCCGCCCGGCGCATCGAAGCCGATTGCCATCATTGATTGCGGAAGGTTTGCCGTCATTTCAGCCTCTTGTCTGGACCCTGTTGCAGTTGGGCCACTGCTTGGCGATCTAGCTTTCTGCCGTGTTGACAGCAAGCATTCAGCGTCCGATGCTGCGGTGTTATGGAAGACGACGACCGCCCGAGACCACGCGGCGATGCCGCCAGCCTGCTTGGCGGCGAACGTCTCGACAGCTATTCGCGGGACGAACTCGACGCGCGTATTGCCCAGCTCGAAGCCGAGATCGTCCGGGTGCGCACCCACCGCGACAAGGCTCAAGCCCACATGCAGGTGGCCGACGCCCTGTTCAAACCGAAGCTATGACTTTTTCCGCCCCTCGCATTGAACCGGGGTGTGCCCATATAGGTTATGTTAACCAAACATGCTCATTCTACCGGTTTTCCCGGGCTTCATTTCTAACAGCGAAAGTGCCTTAAATGCCCAGCTTCGCCCAGACCCTTGAAAAGACGCTGCACGCGGCGCTCGCCCATGCTTCCGACCGAAGCCATGAATATGCGACGCTGGAGCATCTGTTGCTGGCGCTGATCGACGATCCCGACGCTTCGGCGGTGATGCAGGCTTGCGGGGTCGAGCTTGGCGATCTCGGCGATGTCGTGCGCCAGTATCTCGATCAGGAATATCAGTCCCTGAAAACCAAGGAGAAGGGCGACCCGGCGCCTACCGCGGGTTTCCAGCGGGTGATCCAGCGCGCCATCCTCCATGTCCAGTCTTCGGGCAAGGATACGGTCACCGGCGCCAATGTGCTGGTCGCGCTGTTTTCCGAGCGTGACAGCTATGCGGTCTATTTCCTCCAGCAGCAGGACATGAGCCGGCTCGATGCGGTCAGCTTCATCAGCCACGGCATTGGCAAGGGCGGCCGGCGGCTGGAGGATCGCTCTCCGAAGGGCGTGGAAAACGAAACGCCGCATCCGGAAGAAAAAAGCGACGCCAAGACCACGAAGAAGGATTCAGCGCTCGACCAGTTCTGCGTCAATCTCAACGAAAAGGCGCTCGCCGGCAAGGTCGATCCGCTGATCGGCCGTGGGCCTGAAGTCGATCGGACCATCCAGATCCTGTGCCGCCGCTCGAAAAACAATCCGCTTTATGTTGGCGATCCGGGCGTCGGCAAAACCGCCATCGCCGAAGGTCTCGCCCGCAAGATCGTCGAAGGCGAAGTACCCGAGGTGCTGGCCCCTGCGGTGATCTACTCGCTCGACATGGGGTCCCTGCTCGCCGGAACGCGCTATCGCGGCGATTTCGAGGAACGCCTCAAGCAGGTCGTCTCCGAGCTCAAGAAAATGCCTCACGCGGTGCTGTTCATCGACGAGATCCACACCGTGATCGGTGCCGGGGCCACGTCGGGCGGCGCGATGGACGCCTCCAACCTGCTCA
>JAYVWX010000032.1:0-2355 GCA_043785715.1 Novosphingobium sp.
GAATCGGCCCGGCGCGGCCCGCCGGGAGCGCGGGCGAATTCGCCGACCACGCCCAAGCGGAAGTTGTGCGTTACGCCATAGGCAGCTTCGAGCCTTAGCGCGTCTTCGCCGTTGGCGCTGCCGCTCGGGCCATTGCCGTGTAGCCGGCCGTAGCGTGCCTCGAACTCGGTCTCACCTTGCTCGACGGTCGCGCCGTAGACCTCGGCGGCCAGGCCGGGCGCGGCATGCGCGGTGCCAGACAGGCAGATCGCCGCCATGACGCCCAGCAGCGCCGCTGAAACTGGCAGGTTGTTCTTCTTCATAGCCCCCCCTTGAATGCCTCGCCACTAATGCAAGTCATTAGCAATAGCAATCCTGACATGGGTTGCGCATTGATCCGGATCAAATTGCGCAAAACCCGGCCGTTTGGACTCGCAATCCCGCCTGACCCGCCTTATTTCGCCGCTCGACTGGAGGAATTGCGCTTATGGCCACTTACAAGACCCGGATGTTGATCGTCGGATCCGGACCTGCGGGCCTCACCGCCGCAATCTATGGCGCGCGGGCCGGGATGCAGCCGATCGTGGTGCAGGGGCTCCAGCCGGGCGGCCAGCTCACCATCACCACCGACGTGGAAAACTACCCGGGCTTTCGCGACGTGATCCAGGGGCCATGGCTGATGCAGGAAATGCAGGCCCAGGCCGAACATGTCGGCACCCGGATGCTGTGGGACACGGTCGTGGATATCGATCTGTCCGGCCCGCCGTTCCGCGCGATCGGCGATAGCGGCGATGTCTACGAAGGCGAAACGCTGGTGATCGCGACGGGCGCGCAGGCCAAGTGGCTGGGCGTCTCGGGTGAGCAGGAGCTTTCCGGCAAGGGTGTTTCGGCCTGTGCCACCTGCGACGGGTTCTTCTATCGCGGCAAGAAGGTGGTGGTGATCGGCGGCGGCAACACTGCGGTGGAAGAGGCACTGTACCTGACCAACCATTCGCCCGACGTCACGCTGATCCACCGCCGCGATTCGTTCCGGGCCGAAAAGATCCTGCAGGATCGCCTGTTTGCGCATCCGCATATCAGCGTGCAGTGGAACAAGGCGGTGAAACAATTCGTCGGTGAGCCGGGCTTTGGCGGCGGACTTACCGGGGTGGAAGTGATCGATACGGTCACCGGCGAAGTGTCGGTGATCGGGACCGACGGCGCCTTTGTCGCGATCGGCCATGCCCCGGCGACCGAACTGTTCAAGGGCAAGCTGGAACTGGATGACAGCGGTTATATCGTCGTCCAGCCCGGTACGCCGAAAACCTCGATCCCGGGGGTGTTCGCCTGCGGGGACGTGATGGACCAGATCTATCGCCAGGCGGTTACTGCAGCCGGTACCGGATGTATGGCCGCGCTGGACGCAGAGCGTTTCGTGGCCGAGCGGGAGTTTGCGGCGGCGAAAGAAGAGGCTTCAGTTCAAGGCTGAAGTGAGTGCTGTAACCAATTGATCTTCAAACCATTCCTGTGCAAACGGCTCGACATAGCTATGGCTCGCGCCGGCGCAGCGGCGCAGGCGTGGATCATCCTTGTTCCATGTCGCACCGAACGCCTGCGCCGTGCGGTCGCGCCCGGCCAGCAGGATCATGACCGGTCCGCCGAACCGCGCCAGCCCCGCCGCGATCTCGCCGGCCAGCGCAGTCGGCTCCGTCTTGCGCAGGAGATTGCGCAGCGATGCCGCCACGGCGCGCAGGGAAATCCGGCCCTTGAGCAGGCGCAGCAGCGCCGCCGGGTCGGTCAGCCGCCGCGCGTAATGCGCCCGTAGTGCCGCTGGTGGCGGCGGTGCATCGGCCTGTTCACCCGCGCCTTGTTCGATGGTCCACGGGTTTGACAGGACCAGCGCATCGCAGCCGAACCCGCCGCCCAGCATCAGCGCACTGGCGGCGTCGCAGTTGCCGAATGCAACGACCTGCCGGAGCTGCGGCGCCTCGGCCCGGAAGGCTGCCACCGCCGCGATGATATCATCGGAGGAACCCAGGAAGCCGAGGTTTTCGCCTTCGCTGTCGCCGATCCCGCGCCGGTCGAAGCGGAACACCGGAACGCCGCGCGCGGCGAGGCGGGCGGCCAGCAGGGCCTGCCCGTTCCACGCCCCGGCGCGGATTTCATTGCCGCCGGAGACGATCAGCAGCCCGGTCGTGCCCGGCGCATCGTCGAGCGTGCCGACCAGATCGGCCCCCGCACAGGCGAACGTGCAATGGCGGCGCATCAGCACTGCAACCCCGCTGCAACGATCCCGGCAAGCGCTTCGGCCTGTGTTTGATCCTCGTCCGGTTCCGCGCGCAGCCATAGCCCCGCACCGCCGATATCAGCCTGTGCGATCACGGCGCTGTCATCGGT
>JAYVWX010000033.1:0-2814 GCA_043785715.1 Novosphingobium sp.
GGTCAGCATCTCGTGGCGCAGCCCGGCTTCCTCGACGTCGGCGACGGTTTCGTCCTGCAACGGGCGATCGTCGACCAGCCAATCCTGCCACTGCCCGGCACCGTCTTCGTCGGCGCGCAGCGAGACGTTGAGCGACGCATCGCCGCCCATCATCATCCGGCGGTTCATGTTGACCACTTCGGTCTGAGACACGCCGAGCTTGGTGGCGATCAGCTTGAGATGATCGGGGTGCAGGTCGGAATCCTCGTAAGCATCGAGGTTCTTTTTCATCCGCCGCAGGTTGAAGAACAGCTTCTTCTGCGCGGCAGTGGTGCCCATCTTGACGAGGCTCCACGAACGCAGGATGAATTCCTGAATCGAGGCCTTGATCCACCACATCGCATAGGTCGCAAGCCGGAAGCCGCGTTCGGGCTCGAATTTCTTGACGCCCTGCATCAGGCCGATGTTGCCTTCGGAAATCAGTTCGCTCACCGGCAGGCCATAGCCGCGATAGCCCATCGCGATTTTCGCCACGAGCCGCAGGTGGCTGGTCACAAGTTGCTTGGCGGCATCGGGATCCTGATGCTCGGCATAACGCTTGGCGAGCATATATTCGTTCTCCGGCGTGAGCAGCGGGAACTTGCGAATCTCGGAAAGGTAGCGGTTGAGGCCGGCTTCGCTGTTAAGCGCAGGGACCGAATTGGGGGCAGCGGGGATGTTGCTGTCGCGCTGGGGCATGGTCTTCATTCTTCCTTTCATCGTCGGCAAACCCTTGTCAGACCCTTAATAGGCATCAGGCGATGGCAGCCACGTCGGGTTGGTGTCATAGCAGACTAACTCACGCAATGCACTTCAATTCGATCAACAGCTCCTCAAGATCGGCAGGCAACTTGGCCGTAAAGCGCAGGTGCTCAGCCGTTGCAGGGTGAATGAAGCCCAAAACGGCAGCGTGCAGGGCTTGGCGGCGGAAAGCGATTCGGGTGAGTAACGCACGAAGCGCGCCGGGGCTCCGTCCATAAACAGGATCGCCCAATAAGGCATGGCCAATTGACGCCATATGAACGCGGACCTGATGGGTTCTACCGGTCTCAAGGCGGCATTCGACCAGCGCTGAATGGGCATTCAGGCGCGCGAGCGTCTTGTAATGCGTCACCGCGTGTTTGCCGCGCTTGTTCAGTTCATGGAGCACGGCCATTTTCTTGCGGTCATGGTCAGACCGCCCGATGTGGCCTTCGACCGTGCCGCTGACCGGCATCGGCAATCCGCCAACCGCCGCGATATAAGCGCGCTCGATCGAATGATCGGCGAACTGCTTTGCCAGCCCCTCGTGCGCCAGATCAGTCTTGGCGACAACCATCAGCCCCGATGTGTCCTTGTCGATGCGGTGGACGATGCCGGGGCGGGCGACGCCGCCGATGCCCGATAGCTGGCCCCTGCAGTGGTAGAGCAGCGCATTGACCAGCGTTCCGTCTGCGTTACCGGCCGCCGGATGGACCACCATCCCGGCAGGTTTGTCGATGACGATCAGGTGCTCGTCCTCATAGGCGATCACCAGCGGGATATCCTGCGGCTGGGCTTCGGCTTCGGTGACTTCGGGGACGTGGATGGCAAACGGCGTATCGGCGGCTGGTTTGAGCGATGCCTGCGACACCACCTTACCCGCGAGCTCAACCATGCCCTGGCCCATCAGCGCCTTCACCCGCTCGCGCGACAGGCCGCTGACGGCAGCAATCGCCTTGTCGACCCGCTCGCCGCCGGTCGCAATAACGCCGGTAATTGTGGAATGACCCCCGTCCATGATCAGCAACGTGGGGATGGTCTTCGCGGCAACAAGTGGCGCGATTGCAACAGTGGGGAAAGAAGCGGGTAAAGCCGCCTGCCGGATGCCCTCCAGGCGCGGTGATGGTGGGACATCGAAGCGCTTCCCACGCGACTCGCTGAAGGGTAAGGGGGATCAAATCGCCTATTCGGCAACACGGAACCCGCGCTTCATGACTATTTCTGCCATCGATCTTGCCTCCTTGCTTTGCTCGCGGCTGTGCCATGATATGTTGAGCCCGGTGGGCGCGATGGCGAATGGCCTGGAACTGCTCGCCGAAGAGCGCGATGCCGAAATGCGCGGGCGGATTGTTGAACTGCTCGAACAGAGCGCCAAGACCAGCGCTGACAAGCTCAAATTCTTCCGTCTCGCCTTCGGCGCGGCGGGCGGATACGGCGAAATGGTGCCGTGCGAGGAGCCGCGCGCGGCGATCGAGGCGCTGGCGGGCAATAACCGGCGCATCACGGTAAACTGGAATGTCTCGGTCGCCAGCTTGCCCAAACCGGCGGTCAAGGTGTTGCTCAACCTCGCGCTGTTCGGCATCGAAGCGCTGGTGCGCGGCGGCACGCTCGATATCGATGCCGAACTGCGCGAAGGTTCCAGCGAGATCGCGGTGCGCGCCAGCGGCACCAGCATCGCCTTTGACGAAAACGTCGGCAAGGCGCTCGAAGGCAGCCTGCCGCAAAGCGAGCTTTCGAGCCGCACCGCGCCGGCCGCACTGGCGCACCAGCTCGCCGAATCGCTCGGCGGCGGGCTGCAATATGCGCTGACCGAAGGAGCGCTCGTCATGGGCGCGGTCCTTCCCGGAGCGTGACCCTGTGAGCGGCGACATGCGCGAATGGCTGGTCCACGCACAAGTTCCCTCGCCGAATTTCAACGCACGGCAAGTGCCGGTTTCGATGGTCGTGCTGCATTACACCGGGCTGCCGACCGCTGAGGAAGCGCTGGCCCGGCTGACCGACGGGGCCCACGCCAATCCGGTTTCGGCGCATTACCTGATCGACGAGGCGGGCAAG
>JAYVWX010000034.1:0-6222 GCA_043785715.1 Novosphingobium sp.
GCTGGCAGGCCTCGATACCGTGGTGGCGTTCCTCAACTTCACCATGATCTATCTGGCGCGCAATCCCGACAAGGTCGCAGAACTGCGCTCGGATCCAAAGAAGATCGGGCAGGGCGCGGAGGAACTGTTCCGCCGTTTCCCGGTCTTCTCGGAAGGCCGCATGATCGCCAAGGATCAGGAATATGACGGCGTGCAGCTCAAGCACGGCGAAATGGTCCTGCTGCCGACCGCGCTCGCCGGACTCGACGAGACTGTTTACCCCGATCCCTGGGTCGTAGACTTCACGCGCAGGGGCGCACCCCATCTCACGTTCGGTAGCGGTGCCCATCGCTGTGCCGGGGCGCTGTTCGCGCGTCTGGAACTCGTGACCACGCTTGAGGAATGGCTCAAGCGTATACCTGAGTTCAGCCTCGAGCCGGGCGCGCCGATCGGTTACAGCACCGGCATGGTCGCCAATGTTGCGAGCGTACCGCTCGTCTGGCCGGTCAAGAACGCCAAATAATCGCGAAGGGATCGAAATGGGAAACCGGCTGGACGGCAAGGTCTGCGTCATCACGGGTGCAGGCAGCGGGATGGGGCGCGCCAGCGCCGTCGAGATGGCCCGCCAGGGTGGGCGGGTCGCCGTGTCCGACATCAACGCTGAACGCGCCGACGAGACGGCGGCGCTCATAGCCGGAGACGGCAACGAGGCCATCGTCGTTCAGTGTGACGTCCGCAGCAGCGAGGCGATCAAGGCGCTGATGGACAAGACGGCTGCCCATTTCGGGGGCATCGACGTTCTGCATAACAATGCCGCGGTTCATGAGACTGATCTTACGTCCGAAACGTCGATTGACGAGATGTCGGAAGAGGTATGGAACACCGTTTACGAGGTGAACCTGCGCGCGCTCTGGCTCGGCACCAAGCACGCGACGCCCTATCTCAGGAACAGCACCCGCGGCGCATCGATCATCAATGTCGCTTCGACAGGCGGGCTGGTCGCGTTCCCGAAATCAGGGGCCTATTGCACGGCCAAGGGCGGCGTTATCATGCTTACCAAGGCCACGGCGGTCGATCTCTCCAAATATAATATCCGCTGCAACTGCTATTGTCCCGGCTCGATCGACACGCCGATGATGCAGAAATATCTCGAAGTCGCCGAAGACAAGAAGGCGACCATGGATCTGCTTTGCGGCAGCCACCTTATCCCGCGCCTGGGCAAGTCGGAGGAAGTGGCGAAACTTGCCTGCTTCCTGGCCTCGGAGGATTCGTCTTTCATCACCGGTTCGGTCTACGCCGTCGATGGCGGTGCGCTGGCGTGGCGAGGCTTGAACAATAGCTGAAGTGCAGATGACCAATCCTGCTTCAGAAATATGATTATGTCGTTGTCGGATCGGGGGCGAGCGGCGCTGTCGTCGCCGCTCGGCTAAGTGAAGACCCGACCAATCGGGTCCTGCTGCTTGAAGCAGGGCCTGTGGACGACAGCCCCTGGATCGGCGTGCCGCTGGGTTTCGCGCGCGTTCTGGCGAACCCGCGTTATATGTGGCACTTCAATAGCGAGCCGGAAAAGGAACTGGACGGGCGCAGTTTCGCGATGTTTCGCGGCAAGGTGCTGGGCGGTTCCAGTTCGATCAACGGCATGATTTACCTGCGCGGCGCGCCCTGCGACTATGATCTCTGGCAGCAAATGGGTGCCACCGGCTGGTCATACGACGATGTCCTGCCCTATTTCCGCATGTCAGAAAACCAGAGCCGTGGTGCCGATGCCTATCATGGCTGCGGGGGCCCGCTCAGTGTCGAGGACGTACGATGGCGCATGCCCCCTGAGCGAGGCCTTTATCGATGCAGCGGAAAGCATTGGCGTGAAGCGCTGCGCCGATTTCTGCGGTGAAGACATCGAAGGGGTCGGTTATTCCCAGACGACAACGGCCAAGGGCAGGCGTGTGTCGACGGCCCGCGCTTATCTGAAACCCGCCCGCGGCGGCCCAATCTCCACATCGTGACGGACGCAATTGTCACCCACATCGAATTCGACGGCCGCGAGGCGAGTGCTGTCCACTGTATCACAGGCGACGAGAAGTTGCGCCTCGCCGCGCGTGCCGGAATCGTGCTTTCGGCGGGCGCACTTGGTACGCCGATCGTTAGGGTTGCAGACTCACGCAGCAAAGCCAATTCATGGCGTCAGCCGGCACGAGTGGCCTATTTGGTCTCGGCAGAATCAAGCTTCGCAGTTTTGCAGCCCCTCCCCACCGTCTGCCCAAGTTGCTGACGGGGGAACAACTGGCGACGATCCCGCCAAGCATCGCTGGACCTATGGCATAAGGGATCGCGGCACGAAGGTCTTCGCCTTACCGGCTAATGAGAGATCGCCTTGTTGAAGCCGATCGGCAGAGGCGTGTCATGGAGGCAAGAGCTGCAAGCTGGTCAGGGACGAAGTGGTGCCGCGGGACTCCGCCGCATCGCGTCCAGTACGCGCGTGTCGAGCTGCTCCTTGCCGAGTTCCCCGGTCGTGAGGTCAGCTTGGATCTCGATCACCTCGACCATATGCCGGCGCAGAATTGCAAGGTGCTGCTCTGTCATCGGTTTCATGTCGCTTACCTCAATATTGCTCCGATTTGTCGAAAGGGCCAGACCAGCCGGCACCTCGATTCCCCTTGCGGCCTTGTATCCCGATTCTCAGATTCACGGGAGTCCTGGCTGCACGGGCGCCGGTCAAACATTGTGTTCTGGAGATGCCAGTACAAATCCGAACACTGGCTTCTGCTGTCCGGGAATTGCTGCGACTAAAGGTGCCGCAAGCGAGGACGTGACATCTTGCCAATGGCCATTGGTTTTCGCCACACACTGGCCAGCCAGGGTTGCTGTTCGCGCGGCACGCCGGTGGGCCGATAATAGTGAGACAGCTCCACGAACCCGGCGGCGGTCACGAATTCGCGCCAAGCTTCCCAACTGTGGAAGGCGCCATAACGGTCGCCGTTCCAGCCCTCTTGGCCGTCGCCGCGGGGATTCGAGCTGAACAACACGCCGCCCGGCTTCAGCGTCGCGTGCAACTCCTTGAGCACCTGCGGCAGTTCCTGACTGGGAACATGGAATAGCACCGCGTTGGCAAACACCCCGTCGAAGTGGCTGCCGGGCAAATCCAGCGCGAGGAAACTCTGCTCGAGCACTTCACATCCGCTGTTGGCCCGCGCCATCGCGGCCAGCTGCGGCGACCCTTCGAGGCCGGTGGCATCATGACCGAGCGCCTTGAACGTCTTGAGGTCGCGCCCGGGGCCGCATCCGAAGTCCAGCAGCACGTAAGGCGGCGGCGTCGCGATGGCCTGCAGCAGCGCGGTAATGTTCTGGCTCACGTCGTGATCGCGCGTGCCTTCCCAGAACGCCTGCGCCTGCCGGTCGTAGTGCGCCAGCGTCCGTGCCGCGATTCGCTGCAGGTCCTCGGGGGGCAGTTGCATGTCCGATCGCTTCATACGAAGCGCTGCCTGGGCGGCGAGCTCGAGGTTGTCTGGCCCCGAGCCAAAGAGGAAAATAATCCGGGATTCTCCGGTTCAGTCCTAATGGCTGGCAACACAATTGCCATCAGGGCCGCCCCAGGCGATCTCGGTCCCCTTGCCGGACGGTTCCGGTCGGCAGGATCGTGAAGCCTTCGATCGGCGATGCGCTTTCCTCCCGATGATCGACGCGATCCACGCGCGCGGCGACCGGTCCTCGCCGGCAATCGGCGGTGAATGCCTCGACCGCACCGGGCTCCCCGACCACCAGTGCCTCGACGCTGCCATCGCGCAAATTGCGCACCCAGCCGGTCAGCCCTCGCGACCGGGCCGCCCGCACCGCCCAGTCACGAAATGATACACCCTGAACCAGACCGTGAATGCGCAGACGACGGCCGATCATACCCGCTATGCTCCACCGCCCATAGCCGGCGGCATGCCGCTCAAGAGAAAGTCCCGATGGCCTGGACTATACCCTCAAGCGAGATGGTGCTATACTGAAGCCGTTTCGCGCCGCCGGTGGCCAAAGCGATGGACGATCGCTGACATCGACACTGCCGGCCGGCCGCCAGATCCAAACGGTTGGAGGAGCATGTCATGAACGTCTTCATCCTGTTCGCCGGCAGCGGGCCCCTAGTGGTCCTGACCTCGCACGCCTCAATCGACGATCCCGAACTGTTGGAGAAGCTCGCCGCCAAGGGCATCGACAAGTTCCTCGCCTACAACATCCCCCTCGGGCTCGCCAAGGCGCGCTACGGCATGCATTTCGACATTGTCGCACGCGGTCTGTCGGAGACCGACGACCTTCGGGTGCTCGATTTCGACGGCACCCGCGCCCTCCGCCTGTTCGGTTTTACGGAGATGACCGGCCCATTCATCCATGAACCGGCAACGCCGGCGCGCATCGGGACGCAAGCAGCAGCGTAGGGAGGATGGCATGGCGGTAGAGATTGTTGCGACAAAGAACGGCCCGTATCTCCTGACCGGAGATTTGAGCCAGCTTGAGCTGCGCGATGGCGACGGCAATCTCTACGACTTTTCGGGAAAGAGCCGGATTTTCCTGTGTCGTTGCGGCGCTTCGACGACAAAGCCATTTTGCGACGGCCAGCACTCCAGGATCGGGTTTCAGGCCGCAGAAGCCGCCGTCCGCTCGGGCGGGTGAGACCTCAGCCGCTTGCGCGACTTCGCCGCGTCGGGCCGCCCGTCGCTGCGCGAAGCGTATAATGAATGCGTCATCCGCTTGACCCGCTTTCGCACTCGCCATCTCGAATATGCGGCCAGCTCCAGTCATCGCCAGGCAAATGTCCCGACCGGCAACGACACTGCGGTCAGCACCGGCGGCACGCCATTCATGCAATATCTCAAGATGCTCCGCGACGAGGCGGAGCGGCATCTTCTCCATGCCCGACCCGCCGCGCCGCTACGCCGGCGAACATGGTATCGGCGGTGGATCTTCCCCATATGGGTGGGATGATTGACAGGATCTCCGATACACCCGACGCCGCTGCCATTGAGGGCCTGGCGCGCAAGGCAGTCCAGCGCTTACCCCGGATGTTCCGCGATTATCTCGGCGATGTGGTAATTCGCGTCGAGGAATTTGCCGATAGCGAGACATTGCGCGCTGTAGGGCTGGATGATCCGTGGGACCTGACAGGCCTGTATCAGGGGCACCCCCTCAGCGAGCAATCGATCTGGTCGTCGGGCGACTTGCCGCCCATCATTTCATTGTTCCGTGGTCCGCTGTTGCATGAATGGATCCGCACTGGCGTCGCGCTTGACGACCTTGTGACCCATGTCACTGTGCATGAGGTCGGGCACCATTTCGGTCTTTCGGATGACCAGATGCAGGCAATCGAGAACGACCGGTTCTGAACTTTTTTGCCGGCGGGAAGCGCCATGGCGAGAGAGCGGCAATCTGGTGGGGTGGTGAATGGCAATTCAGGAGAACATGCGCCGACCTTTGGCCATCGTGCCAGACCTGCAGCTGTCGGCGTGCCCCTTCTGTGCATCGACCGATGTGGGGTTTTACGAGCATGTGTATGCCAAGCATTTCGCAGTGATGTGCAATATGTGTGGCGCTGAGGGACCGCGCCGGCCCACATGCGAGGAAGCGGGGCGGCTGTGGAACAAGCGGATGCATGCCTAGGCTCGGCAAGGTGCGGTAACCGGCCTCATTGTCCGGCGTCAGCACCAATGAGACAGATTGAGGGTATTCGATAGAGGAGGATTTTGGTCTCATCGCAGTGACTAAGGAACGAAGATGAGAGCAAAATTCTCAAGCGCCAAGGCGACCCCTGGCGAGCGCGGGGTAAAGGACATCCGGCGTGCGACGCGGCGGCAGTTCTCAGCTGACTTCACAGCGTCCAGCCGGCTAGCCACGATTCGTGTCTCGAACATCCGCCATGGCAACCCGCGCAGCAGATAGAGCAGCGCCTCGACGATCTGCCGGTAACTCCACACCGGCGGGCGTCCCCGGTGCGACCGAGCCGGAAACAGCGGCTCCAGAACCGCCCACTCCGCGTCGGTCAAATCGCTTGGCAAACGTAGGCTGCCTCTGGCAAACTGCTTACGGGTGGTGTCGGTCCACATGCGATCCTCCGTCGATGTCTCGCAACACCGATTGAATCACATCATACTGATATTACCCAACTTCTTTTTCGGTCAGGTTCTTACAGAACGAAATGCGCCGTCGCACGGTCTCGAGTCGGCGCAGCATGGTTTCGGCGAGCGCGTCGGGCGCCTCGTTCGGAATCGG
>JAYVWX010000035.1:0-12540 GCA_043785715.1 Novosphingobium sp.
GGACAGCTGCCTCACCTCGCGAGAGTGCGAACTTGGCTATATCGATGCGCTGGCGGCACACGGGTTCGACCGGGGCGCCGAACTCGTCGCGGCGGGCGATGGCAGCTTCGCCTCGGGGAAAGCCGCCGCCCGCCTGCTGCTCCAAGTCAGCCCGCGCCCAACGGCCATCTTCGCCGCGAGCGACGAGATGGCGGCGGGCGTGCTCGATGCGGCGCGCGAACTCGGCATTGCGGTGCCGGGCGATCTATCCGTCAGCGGCTTCGGCGACACACCGTTCGCACCCCTGCTCTCGCCGCCGCTGACCAGCGTGCGCCTGCCGATCGCAGAAATGGCCTTTGCCGCGGCGATCCGGCTGGCCGATCCGCAGGCCGGGGCAAACCAGCCTGCCGAGTTCGGAGGCAAACTGATCGCGCGGGCATCGACTGGGCCGGCAGCTTAAAAGATCTGTGCGCCCCCCACTCGACCAAACGCGGCGAATTGGGAATAGCGATTGTGCTCCCGCGTTGCGCCGGGGACGGCAAGCATCGACTTGCCGCGCATCCACTACTACCAAGCGCCCCGAACGGGAGATCGCCCTTGCCGAATGGAATTTCACCTTTGCTAACCGCGCCCCGCGCGAAACGCTCCACCGGCTGGATAGCTCTGGCGGGACTGGTTTTGGTCCCCTCCCCCGCCTTCGCCCGCGACAGTCTCGGCATGTTCGAAAGCTGGGGCGCGTTCCGCGATGCCGCCGAGCCGCGCTGCTACGCCATCGCCAAGGCGCAGCCGAGCAATAGGCGGCAGGCCTATCAGCCCTATGCCAATATCACCACCTGGCCGCGGCGGGCGGTGCGCAACCAGGTTCATATCCGCCTGTCCCGCCCTCTGGCGCCGGGCCGGCGCATTACTCTGGCAATCTCCGATCAGCGCTTCCAGCTTACCGGCGGCGGCGGCGACGCCTGGGCCGCCGACAAACGTATGGACGCGGCCATCGTCGCCGCAATCCGCTCGGCATCGAGCATGACCGTGAGCGCGCGCGACGCAAGCGGCAATCGCTTCGCCAACACCTGGGCACTTGCCGGCGCGGCGACGGCGATGGATGCGGCGGCAATCGGATGTGCGAAGCTGCGGTAGCCATTGCCGGCAATCGCTTCTATATGCCCGCTGCCATGGCCAACACCAATCTCATGCCGATCCCCGGCCACATCGACCCGCTGCCCGTCCCGCGCGAGGTTACCCCGCGCACCGACGGCAGGATCGACCTGATCGGCCTGACCCGGCCGCAGATCGCCGCCCTGTTCGCCGAGGCCGGTCTGGAGGCGAAGCCCGCCAGACTGCGCGCCAAACAGGTGTTCCACTGGCTCTACCACCGCGGTGTCACCGATTTCGCCGAAATGACCGATATCGCCAAGCCGATGCGCCCCTGGCTGGGCGAGCGCTTCGTCATTGGCCGGCCCGAGGTGGTCGAGGCCCAGATTTCCACCGATGGCACCCGCAAATGGCTGCTGCGCACCGCCGACGCCCACGATTTCGAAATGGTGTTCATCCCGGACGAGACCCGCGGTACGCTGTGCGTTTCCAGCCAGGTCGGCTGCACGCTGAGCTGCACCTTCTGCCACACCGGCACCATGCGGCTGGTTCGCAATCTGACACCGGGCGAGATCGTCGGCCAGGTAATGCTGGCGCGCGATGTGCTAGGTGAATGGCCCAAGGGGACGATGGCGGGATTTGGGGCCGACGACGCTGACGAAGACGCCGAGGAAACCGGTGGCTACACCTCGGACGGCCGGCTACTCACCAATATCGTCATGATGGGCATGGGCGAGCCGCTGTATAATTTCGACAATGTCCGCGATGCGCTCAAGCTGGTGATGGACGGCGACGGGCTTGGCCTGTCGCGCCGCCGGATCACGCTGTCGACCTCGGGCGTGG
The DNA here is from genome assembly GCA_043785715.1 of Novosphingobium sp. Classification (GTDB taxonomy): domain Bacteria; phylum Pseudomonadota; class Alphaproteobacteria; order Sphingomonadales; family Sphingomonadaceae; genus Novosphingobium. The sequence continues at coordinate 1,912 of JAYVWX010000035.1, forward strand.
TGCCGATGATGGCCCGGGCCGGCGCCGAGATCGGCGTCAACCTCGCCGTTTCGCTGCATGCGGTGACCAAGGAGGTGCGCGACGAGATCGTGCCGATCAACCGGAAATACGGCATCGAGGAACTGCTCCAGGCCTGCGCCGACTATCCCGGCGCCTCCAACGCCCGGCGCATCACTTTCGAATATGTCATGCTCAAGGACAAGAACGACAGCGATGCGGACGCGCGCGAACTGGTTCGGCTGATCAAGCGCTATAAACTGCCTGCCAAGGTCAATCTCATCCCGTTCAACCCCTGGCCCGGCGCGGGTTACGAATGCTCCAGCGCCGAACGCATCCGCAGCTTCTCCGAGATCGTCTTTGCCGGCGGCATCAGCGCCCCGATCCGCACCCCCCGAGGCCGCGATATCGATGCCGCCTGCGGCCAGCTTAAAACCGCCGCGCACAAGCCGAGCCGGGCCGAGCGTAACCGGGCGGAGGCGGAAACGGCAGGTGCCACATAGCAAAATCGCTCGGCTGGCCCCGACAAAGCCACCAATCGTCGCGCCTTACCGATTAACCTGCATTGTTCATGTGAGGTTGTGGAGCGATTGCCAAAGCTCATGGCCGATACGGGGGAAACCCTCCCACCAGAGGAGCGAAAATATGCGTAAATGGATTCTGGCCGCCAGCATGGCCGCAGTTGCCTTGCCCGCCGCACCGGCCCTTGCCGATAACGGCCGCCACCGCGGCCATGATCGCGGCCATTATGACCGGGACTACCACCGCACCGACAACGGCATTCGCTATTGGCGCGGGAATGATGGCCGCAACTACTGCCGGCGCAGCAACGGCACAACCGGCCTCCTGATCGGCGGCGCTGCCGGTGCATTGATCGGTCGCAGCATCGACAACAGCGGCGACCGCGCGGTCGGCACCATCCTGGGCGCGGCCGGCGGTGCGCTTCTCGGCCGTGAAGTCGAACGCGGCCGCTCGCGCTGCCGCTAACCCACAAGCCTGAAACGCTCTTGGAATTGCCCGGAAAATAGCCCCGGGCAATTCCCGCGTTTCCAAACCCCTCGCGATATGCTTGTTCGCAGCGATGCAACCAGCGGTCCTTGTCACCGGCGGCGCCAAACGGCTTGGCGCGACGATTGCCCGCCGGTTCGGAGCTGCCGGCTGGCACGTCGCGGTGCCTTGCGGCCGGTCGCGCGCCGATGCCGAGGTGCTGGCCGCCAGCCTGCCCTCGGCCGAGGTGGTGCAATGCGATCTCGCCGATGGGGACGCCGCCGCCGCGATGATCGCCGATCTGGCCGCCCGTCTCACCGATTGGCGCGTGCTGGTGAACTCGGCCGCGGTATTCCGCAAAGACACCGCTCAGGCGCTCGACCCCGCGGTCTTCGCCGAGGCCATGGCCATCAACGCCCAGGCCCCTGCCCGCATGACCCAGGCCTTTCTCGCCCACGCCAAGGCAGAAGGCGGACGCCGTGTCGTCAACCTCACCGACCAGAAGCTGGCCAATCCCAACCCCGATTTCTTCTCCTACACCATGGCCAAACACGCCTTCGCCGCGACCATCCGCATGCTGGCGATGGCGCAGGCCGACGCGAATCCCGGTTCTGGCGACCGCATCTACGGTCTCGCCCCCGGCGCCATGCTGCCCAGCTTCGACCAGCTGCCGGAGGAGCATCAGGTCAGCGGCCGGATGAACCTGCTTCACCGCATAACCGCGTCGCAGGAGCTGGCCGATGCTGCGCTGTTCCTCAGCGAGGGCTGGCTGGCCAGCGGCGAGACGCTGTTTGTCGATTCCGGCCAGCATCTGCTGGCCCAGCCGCGCGACGTGCTGTTTCTGGCGCGCGAATGAAGGTGGCTGCGGCGGCGCGGATTCGCTCTTGCCCGCGCCAAGCGCTGATATACAAGCCGCATCATGTGGCTACTCGACAAGCTCCTGCGCCAACTCATCCGCACGGGCACGCTGCTGATCACCGATTACGACGGCAAACGCTACCGCTACGGCGACGGCAGCGGCACCCCGATCGCGATCCGCTTTACTGACAGGCGCGCCGCCGGGCACATCGCCCGCGACCCGCGCATCGGCGCCGGCGAGGCCTATATGGACGGCTGGCTGGTGGTCGAGCCGCCGCACGACATCCGCGATTTCGTGCTGTTCGTCACCGCCGGCGCCCGCGCTCAAGGCACACCGCTTGCCGCGCCGGGCGCCCTTCGCCGCTCGCTCGACTGGGCGGCGGCCAAGGCGGACCAGATCAACTGGCGGGCCAAGGCGAGCAAGAATATCGTTCATCATTATGATCTTACCCGCCAGTTCTACGAGCTGTTCCTCGATGAGGACCGGCAATATTCGATGGGATATTACCGCGATCCGGCCAACTCGCTGGAACGCGCACAGGTTGACAAGCAGGCGCTGATCGCGGCGAAACTGCGCCTTCAGCCCGGCATGCGGGTGCTCGACATCGGCGGCGGGTGGGGCGGCCTGGCGCTCTATCTCAACCGCCATTTCGGCTGCGAAGTGCTGGGCGTCTCCCTCGCCCCCGACCAGGTCCGCTTCGCCAACGAGCGCGCCGAGGCGGCGGGGGTGGCGGGCAAAGTGCGCTTCGAGTTGATCGATTACCGCGACGTTACCGGCCAGTTCGACCGCATCACCAGCGTCGGCATGATCGAACACGTCGGCGCGCCGCACTTCGGCGAATATTTCGCCAAGACCCGCGACTTGCTCGCCGACGAGGGGGTGATGCTCACCCACACCATCGGCCGCACCACCCCGCCGGGCACCACCGACAAATGGACCCGCAAATACATCTTCCCGGGCAGCTACATCCCGGCGATGAGCGAGCTGGTCGCCGCGCTGGAACGCGCCCGCTGGGAAGTGGCCGATGTCGAAGTGCTGCGCTACCACTACGCCCACACGCTGGAGGAATGGTACCGCCGCACCAGCCTCCACGAAGCCGAGATCACCGCGCTCTACGATGCGAGGCTGTTCCGCATGTGGCAATTCTACCTTGCCGGCGCCGAGCAGAGCTTCCGCCACGGCAGCATGGTCAATTTCCAGATCCAGTCGGTGAAGCGCCGCGACGCTTTGCCGATAACGCGGGACTACATTGGTGTCGAGGCGGCGCGGCTGTCGGCGCTGGATGCGGCGCCGGAGTGGCATCTGGGGCGGCAGGCGGCGGAGTAGAGAGCGCGGCGAGGCTGCGTGTGGGGGGAAATTTGAGGGAAGAGGTGGACTAATGAGTATTGTGTCCCGGAATTCCTATAAGTATTGTGTCCCCGGAATTCCTATAGACGGCTCCAAGGTTTCAAGGTAATTACAGCGACACAATACTAATTAGAACTCCCCGTTCACGGTCATGTAAGCCGGGGGACATCAACGCGGCTCATACCGGCAATCGGCTCGGCGGAGTAGCCCGCCAAACCTTGCCCTCATCTCCCTCCCCTGCTAGCCGCGCCCCCGCCCATTGCCCCGCGGAGAGCCCGAATGCCGGACATCAAGAAAGTCGTCCTCGCCTATTCCGGCGGGCTCGACACATCGGTCATCCTCAAGTGGCTGCAGGTCACCTATAATTGCGAGGTCATCACCTTCACCGCCGATCTCGGCCAGGGCGAGGAGTTGGAGCCGGCGCGAGCCAAGGCCAAGCTGATGGGCGTGCCCGACGAGCACATCTATATCGACGATCTGCGCGAGGAGTTCGTCCGCGATTTCGTGTTTCCGATGATGAGGGCCAATGCCCGCTATGAGGGCGATTATCTGCTCGGCACCTCGATCGCCCGGCCGCTGATTTCCAAGCGCCTGGTCGAGATCGCGCATGAGACCGGGGCCGATGCGGTGGCGCACGGGGCGACCGGCAAGGGCAACGATCAGGTGCGCTTCGAGCTGTCCGCCTATGCGCTCGATCCGTCGATCCGGGTGATCGCCCCATGGCGCGAGTGGGAGCTGACCAGCCGCACCGCGCTGATCGCCTGGGCGGAAGCGCACCAGATCCCGGTGCCCAAGGACAAGCGCGGCGAAAGCCCGTTCTCGACCGACGCCAATTTGCTGCACACCTCCTCGGAAGGCAAGGTGCTGGAAGACCCCTGGGCGGAAGTGCCCGATTACGTCTATTCGCGCACGGTCAATCCCGAGGATGCGCCGGACCAGCCCGAATATATTACCGTCGATTTCGAGCGCGGCGACGGGGTGGGCCTCAACGGCGCGGCGATGAGCCCCGCCACGCTGCTCACGGCGCTCAATGAACTAGGCCGCAAGCACGGTATCGGTCGGCTCGATCTGGTCGAGAACCGCTTCGTCGGGATGAAGAGCCGCGGCCTGTACGAGACCCCCGGCGGCGAGATTTACGCCCGCGCGCACCGCGGCATCGAATCGATTACGCTCGATCGCGGCGCGGCGCATCTCAAGGACGAGCTGATGCCGAAATATGCCGAGCTGATCTACAACGGCTTCTGGTTCGCGCCGGAGCGCGAGATGCTGCAGGCGGCGATCGATCATTCGCAGGTGAAGGTTTCGGGCACGGTGCGGCTCAAGCTCTACAAGGGCCTGGCAAGCGTAGTCGGCCGCAAATCACCCAACAGCCTCTATTCCGAGCGGCATGTCACCTTCGAGGACGATGCCGGGGCCTATGATCAGAAGGATGCGGCGGGGTTCATCAAACTGAATGCGTTGCGGTTGCGCCTCTTGGCGCAGAGAGACAGGTAAACGCGGCTGAAGCTGCTGGGGCAGCGCGATCGCTAACACGTCTTCCCGCCCGGAAGGGGAGCAAAATCTGGCAGCCCATCTCCGAACGGAAATATCGCTCCACCAGTAAATTCGGCCTGCCTACCGCCAATCTGTCACGCTGTGCATAAGCCGTGCATTTTTTGCTTGATCGACTCACCAAACAGGCGCAGCATCTGAAGGTCGAAAGGGAAGAAACGACCTCCTCAATCGGGTGTAATAGCCTGAAAGAGAACAGGAAAGTTCGACCTGATCGGGGTGGCTGCGATGCCCGCAGCAGCGTCGGAAAACGCACCTGGCAAGCTCTTCGGAGCAAGCTTGGCGAACCGCAGATGCAGTGAGTGGCGCGTGGTCATCGGCAAGTTCGATGTGCCCGGAAAAGAGCGTAAGCAAAGCCCGGCTTCGGCGTCAAAACCGAAATGGGGCGGCACGAAACGCTCTGGAAGGGTTCTGGAAGGGAGCGTGGCCCGCAAGGGAAGTACGTCCTGATGGATTAAACAGCGAATGCGTCCTTGGAACCGCCAGGCGACAGGAAAAGCACCCTCGGGTGCTGATCCGCCGCCTGACGGGACCACACGCCGGCGCAGTCCGCCGAGAAATGATGGACGCCAGCCCGGATCGCTGCAAGGCTGAAAAGGGTATCAGCGGATCGACAGATCGAACGACCGGTCAAGGGTTCGCCCCCGAGCCGGTCGGGCCGGATGCGGCGAGCATCGCGATGCAGGTAGTGCCCTCCGGGTGCGAAAACACGCGAGGTGCTGGCTTAGCATCACAGCGGCCATACGAACCGTCCAGACGCGATAGGCAGTCAATCATCGACTGGAAACGGCGAAGGCGATAGTGGGGCCGGCAGCGATGCCGGCCTCATTTATGTTTGGAGGAGCAGCAAAGATTGAAACTGACCGCCACTGTCGTTAGAGTATTTCCGTTCTGAATTGAATCGCATCTCCCTCTCCCCTCGAGGGGAGAGGATACGAAGGCTTGGCGCGAATGCGCCTAGCCGGAGTTGGCGAGGGGTGGTCCGCCCTATCGATAAGGCGGGCCACCCCCACCCATCCTCCCCCTCAAGGGGGAGGGGTGAAGTGGCTCAATCGTAAACGGAAATACTCTAAGATTCCACCTCGCCTCACCTCCGACTATTCGTCTCGCGATAAATTGGCTTACTTGCCTGCCAGCTGACCCCGTATGGCGCCGGCGGGAAACTCGGCGTTGTGGACGTTGACATAATATTTGGCAGGCGCCGCGACGATGGCCTTCAGGACATCGGGCTCAACGGCAATGCACAAGTCGCTGCCGAGATCGACGGTAATGACCGGCGGGCCATTGGCGCCGGCATCGCCCGAATGGACATGCGCCATCGTCGCCTTTGCGGTTTTGGCGGCCGACAGGCTGTAGCAAAAGTCGCCCGCGTCAGCGTCGATTTCAACCGAAAATGCGCCGGTCCCATCCGCGTCCCCGCCGGCGGTTTCATTGGCGCCGGCAAGCGTCGCCGTCAGCACCGCCTGGGCTCCCCATGCCGGAACCGGCGCGGCCAGCGCGGCGGCGAACAGTAACGATAGATGGCTGCGATTGGTCGTCATGGTCGTTCCCCCTGCGGCCCCCGGACCGGCAATGCGATCATCGCCGCAAGGGCCGCTTTGCGATATTACACCCGTTGCCAGCGGGTGTGAAGTTAATGCGTGCCCGAGCCAGGCCTACCCGGTCCCCAGCTTCCGGTGATCCCAGCTGATCAGCTTCTCCGGGCTCACCACCACCACCACCCGCTTCTGCGCCAGTTGCGCCGCCATCGCGGTAACCTCGCCGGCGCTCAATTCGGGATGATTGCGCTCGACCAGCAGGCCCATCAGCGCCAGCAGGGGCTCGCCCGCATCGACGATCTCGGCCCGGCCCTGCACCGAAACCCCGCGCAGCTGGTCATAGCTCTCGCCCGCCTCGCAAAGCACGGCGATGCGCGGATCGCGGCGCAGGTTGACGATCTTTTGTGATTTGCCATAGGTCTCAAACAGGAAGTCGCCGTCCTTCACTGCAAACCACAGCGTGGTGAGATGCGGCGCGCCTTCCCGGTCACGGGTCGCCACCTGCAGGCTGCGGCATTCGTCCAGAAACGCGGCAGTCTCCGCCTCGTTCATCCGGACAGCATCGCGGGATTTGGCCATGATCTCAACTCCTCTAAGCTGGCTGCGTCACCACCCGTTCCAATGCGTGATTTCGCTGACAGGCGCGCGCGCCGCGCGTTTGAAATCGGTGCCCTTGGTATAGCCGACCGGCAGCATCGCGACCTGCTGGATATCATCCGGAATTCCCAGCAGTTCCGCCGCGGCTTGCTCGTTTAGCAGATGCAGCGTAGTCAGCGTGGAACCCAGACCCCGCGCGCGCAGCGCCAGCTGGAAGTTCCACACCGCCGGAAAAATCGAGCCGTAAAGGCCGGCGGTCATCGCGGCCGGCGCATTTTCCGGCGGGCGGCCCTCGACGCAGGGGATCACCAGTACCGGCACCTTTTCCATGTTTTCAGCCAGCCAGAGCGCCGAGTCCATCACCCGTGCGGTCTGCGTGTTACCCTGCGCCGCTGACTCGGCGGCCGCCGATGTCAGATATCCGTGCGCAGTGCTGCGGTAGAGTTCGGCCAGCGCCGCCCGCTTCCCGGCATCGTCGATGACGATCCACCGCCAGGTCTGGCGGTTGCCCCCGGTTGGCGCCTGCACCGCCAGCTCGAGGCATTCCAGGATCACTTCCCGCGGCACCGCACGGTCAAGATCGAGCCGCTTGCGCACCGCCCTGGTGGTGGCGAGCAGCGCGTCGGTCATCGCCAGATCGAATTCCATGTCCAGATCCCTTCCGATTGAACGCGCGATCATAACGCCGCCCGGCGCTTGCGCCAGACCCCCAGCGCAGGCATGAGGCCAGCACGAAACAGCCTGCGGCGGTGCCTCGGGCCAGTAACCACTCCCCGCCATCGAAGTTTTCGACACGCGACCCAGCTTGGGCTAGGCGCATCGCCAGTCCGATTCGCCATTTAACGGGAACGCCCCCTGAAAATCGACAATACCATCTCGGCCGTTGTCACTGGCGGCGCTTCCGGCCTCGGCCGCGCTAGCGCTCAGGCGCTCGCCGCGACCGGCGTCAGGGTCGCCATCTTCGACATTTCGGACGAAGCGGGCGAGGCCCTCGCCGACGAAATCGGCGGTATCTTCTGCAATGTCGATATCCTGAGCGAGGAAAGCTGCGAGGCGGGTTTCGCCAAGGCCCGCGCGGCGCACGGCCAGGAGCGGGTTCTCGTGCACTGCGCGATGGTTGCGGGCGGCGGCAAGACGGTCGGCTTCGACAAGACCACCGGCGGCTACAAGCGCGCGCCCACGGCCGGCATCGAACAGGCGGCGCAGGGCATATTCGTCGCCTCCTACCGCATCGCCTCGATCGCGGCGCTGGGCATGGCCAACGCCGATCCGCTCAACGACGACAACGAGCGCGGCTGTATTATCCTGACCTCCTCGGCCGCCTCGCAGGATGGCCAGATCGGCCAGGTCGCCTATGGCGGCGGCAAGGGCGCGGTCAATTCCATGGTGCTGCCGATGGCGCGCGACCTGATGGACCTCGGCATCCGGGTCAATGCGATCCTGCCCGGCACCTTCGCCACCCCGCCGATGCTGGGGGTCAAGGAACATGCGCCGACGGTATTCGCCGGCCTCGAAGCCTCGGTCCCCTTCCCCAAGCGTCTGGGCAAGCCCGAGGAATTTGGCAGCCTGGTGCTGGAACTGGTGCGCAACACCTATTTCAACGGCCAGTTGATCCGGTTGGACGGCGCGATCCGGATGCCGCCGAAGTAACCGGTGCGCTCGGGCGGCACCTTTTAGGTCGCTGGCCGCAAAATACTGGGCCTGCTTTGCATTAGCGGTTGCGCATTGGCTCTGCGCTTGCTTGGGGCAGTGCGAAAGGGGCGGGGCGCATGACATGAGGATTTGTCCCGGAACATTGCTGGCTGTGCTGGCACTGCTTGCGGTATCCAGTGCGGCGCAGGCCCAGCGCGCCACCGAGAACGCCGTGGCCGGAGCGGACGATGCCTTCGGTTCGAGCGTCGGGCTCGAATCCACTGGCATCTATTCCGAACTGGACACCCGCGGCTTCAGCCCGTCCAAGGCCGGCAATGCCCGGATTGATGGGGTCTATTACGACCCGGTGGGCACCCTGTCGTCGCGGCTGCGCAGTTCCAACGCGGTGCGCGTCGGTTTTGCCGCCGAGGATTACCCATTCCACGCACCAACCGGGATTATCGAATATCGCCTGAGGCCGTTTCCCGCCGAGTTGGGCACCAGTTTTGGCTACAACGTCCTGGCCTTTGGCGGCTTTATCCGGGAATGGGACCTGCGGCTGCCGATCTCCGGCGACCGTATTGGCTTTGTCGGCGGCGCGGCGCAGTCGCACCAAAGGCAAAGTGACGGGTCCGGCACCGAAGCCTTCGGTTTCTCGGCCAGGGTGATCATGCGGATTGGCGATGTCGAGTTGGCGCCCTTCACTTCGCTGGGCTGGTTCACGCAAAACCACGTGCGGCCGCTGACCGTGGTGACTGGCGATACCTTACCGAAAATCCCCGAAGTCCGCCGCTATCTCGGCCAGGACTGGGCGAGCGGACATCACGACAACCACCAGTTCGGCGGGGTGGTCAAGGCGACCATCACCAGAAACCTGTCGCTGCGCACGGGGCTTTTTCACGCCAAGGGCAACCGGCCGGAAAATTATTCGGAGATTTACAGCCTGATCCCCGCGCTGAGCGGTGACATGCCGGTTCAGGCTAACCACACGGTGATCGCTGACCCGCTGCACCGCATCCATTCGACCAGCGGCGAGGCCCAGCTCGCCTGGCGCATCGAAAGCGGTAACTGGCAGCACCGCATCATCGCCGGCTTCCGTGCCCGCGACCGCCTGACCCAGACTGGCGGCTCCTTCGTCAGCAGCTACAGCACTCCGGTTATCTATGGCGATCCCGATCCGCGGCCGCAGCCAGTGTTCGTCTTCGGGAGCCCCAACGACGGCCGCGTGCGCCAGCACTCTTTCATGCTCGGTTATACCGGCAAGCTCGCGGGCACCGGCATGGTCAATCTCGGCATACAGAAGGCGCATTACCGCGGCACTTCGCGCGATGGGCGTACCGGCGTCATTACGGGCTCGAACGATGATCCCTGGCTCTACAACGCCGCCCTGGGCCTCGACATCACGCCCGCCGTCTCGGTCTTTGTCGGCACCGAAAAGGGGCTGGAGGACAGCGGCACCGCGCCCGAGAGCGCGATCAATCGCAACGAGCAACTGCCCGCCACCCGCTCCACGCAATATGAGGGTGGAGTCCGGTGGAAGTTCCACGGCGGTCAATTTGTGGTCAACGCCTTCCAGATCACCAAACCCTACTTCTCGTTCGACCAGACCAGGGCTTTTACCGCCGTCGGCAATGTTCGCCATCGCGGAGTTGAAGCCTCGCTCAGCGGCCAATTCGGCAAGCGACTGCATCTGCTGGCAGGGGCAGTGGCAGCACAGCCACGGGTAGTTGACCGGCTTCCCGGGGTTGGCGAACGTCCGGCCGGCATGGCCTCGCTGTTCGCTCGGATCGATGTGAATTATCGGACCGACATCTTCGGCGGACTGACCCCGACCGCCTCGTTCACCTTCACCGGCAGCCGCGCAGTCGGCTCGCGGCCGCTCGCATCGCTTGGCGACAAGCAGCTGATGGTGCCGGGATTTGCTACGCTCGACCTCGGCCTGCGCCAGTCATTCAAGCTCGGCAAGGTGCCGATGAGCTTTCGCGCGCTGGCGTTGAATGTGTTCGACGCGGCCAGCTGGAAAGTCGTCGCGCCCAACACGCTCTACATGGAAGAACGCCGGCGTTTCAACCTGACCGTGACCGCGGATTTCTGAGGTTAGGCCGCCTTCCTCGCCCTCTC
>JAYVWX010000036.1:0-9716 GCA_043785715.1 Novosphingobium sp.
CCGCGCACCGGCACCGGCTGGGTGCCATAGCGGCCGAATTCAGCCTCCATCGCATCGGAGATTTCGCCCAGCGAGGCCCGGGCGCGGGCGGCGTCGACGGCGAGGGCGAGGAGATTTCCCCCGCCCTTCGCCCCCTCGGTTAACGCCGCCAAGGCATCCCGGCACTTCGCCTCGTCACGGCTTTCACGCATTGCTTTCAGCCGCGCGATCTGGCCATCGCGCACCGCGTGGTTGTCAATGTTCAGCGTGTCGAGATGTTCCTCGGTGGCAAGGCGGTACTTGTTGACGCCAACAATGACATCCTCGCCCTTGTCCACCCGCGCCTGCCTTGCAGCGGCGGCTTCCTCGATGCGCTGCTTGGGCATGCCGGTGGCGACCGCCTTGGTCATGCCGCCGATGGCATCGACTTCCTCGATCAGCGCCCACGCCTCATCGACCAGCTGCGCAGTCAGCGCCTCGACATAGTACGAGCCGCCCAACGGATCGACGACCTTGGTGATCCCGCTCTCTTCAGCCAGCACGATCTGGGTGTTGCGGGCAATCCGGGCGGAAAACTCAGTCGGCAGGGCGATCGCTTCGTCGAGCGCATTGGTGTGCAGCGACTGGGTGCCGCCCAGCGTCGCGGCCATGGCTTCCACCGTGGTGCGGATGACGTTGTTATAGGGGTCCTGCTCCTGCAACGACACGCCGCTCGTCTGGCAGTGCGTGCGCAGCATCTTGGAGCGTTCGTCCTTCGCGCCCAGCCCGTCCATCACCCGGTGCCACAGCGTGCGCGCGGCGCGCAGCTTGGAGACTTCCATGAAGAAGTTCATGCCGATGCCGAAGAAAAAGCTCAAACGGCCGGCAAAGGCGTCGATATCCAGTCCCGCTTCCATCGCCCGCACGGCATATTCCTTGCCGTCGGCGATGGTGAAGGCCAACTCCTGCACCGCCGTCGCCCCGGCCTCGTGCATATGATAGCCCGAGATCGAAATGCTGTTGAATTTCGGCATGTTGGCGGACGTATATGCGATGATGTCCGACACAATCCTCATCGAGGGTTCGGGCGGATAAATGTAGGTGTTGCGGACCATGAACTCCTTGAGGATATCATTCTGGATGGTTCCGTCGAGCTTTTCGACCGGCACCCCCTGCTCTTCCCCGGCGACAATGAAAAACGCCAGGATCGGGATAACCGCGCCGTTCATCGTCATCGAAACCGACATCGTATCGAGCGGGATGCCGTCGAACAGGATTTTCATGTCCTCGACGCTATCGATCGCCACGCCAGCCTTGCCGACATCGCCGACCACGCGCGGGTGATCGCTGTCATAACCCCGGTGGGTGGCGAGATCGAAGGCGACCGACAGCCCTTTTTGCCCGGCGGCGAGGTTGCGGCGGTAGAAGGCGTTCGATTCCTCGGCGGTAGAAAATCCGGCGTACTGCCGGATAGTCCATGGACGCCCGGCATACATGCTGGCGCGCACGCCGCGGGTGAAGGGGGCAAAGCCAGGCAGGCCGGGATCGGGGGCGTCTTCCGCCGTATAGAGCGGCTTGATGGCGAAGCCTTCCGGTGTGTTCCAGGTCAGGTCCCTGCCCTTGACCTCTTTGGCGGCAGCGCCCTGCCAGTCTTCGATCTTAGCCATAGTTTCTGCCCTAAACTCCCGCTCCCGGTGGGAGAGGATACGTAGACTTGCGAGCTCGCTCGCTAGTCGGAGTTGGTGAGGGATTGTGCCCTCTCGATAGGTCACAGCCCCTCACCCAGCTACGCCTAAGCTCCTTCGTCGCCAAGGCTGCGCAACCCTCTCCCAAAAGGAGAGGGGAAGAAGTTCAATGCGCGCCCTTCGGCGTTTCCATGATCTCGGTCAGCTGGCCGCCCATGTCGTTCGGGTGGACGAAGAAAATCAGCGTCCCGTGCGCACCGATGCGCGGCTCTCCCAGTACGCGCTTACCGAGCCCTTCGAACCACGCCTTCGCTGCCTGAATATCGGGCACTTCATAGCAGATGTGGTGCTGGCCGCCCAAAGGGTTCTTCTCCAGCCACTTGCCGACAGCGGAGACCGCCGCGGTCGGCTGGAGCAGTTCGATCTGGGTGCCAGGGGTGCCGCCTTTGCCCGGCGTGTTGACGAAACAGACGCGCACTTGCTGGCTTTCCAGCACGAACGGCTCGGTAATGTCGCTCGCGCCCATGATATCGCGGTAAAAGGCGATGGATGCGTCCAGATCGGGCGTGGCGACGCCGATGTGGTTGAGCCGGCCCAGCTTCATTGGACGTTCTCGATCACCATGGCGATGCCCTGGCCGCCGCCAATGCACATGGTGATGAGCGCATAGCGCCCACCGGTGCGCTTAAGTTCGTAGGCCGCCTTGACCGTCAGGATCGTGCCGGTGGCGCCTACCGGATGGCCCAGCGAAATGCCGGAACCGTTGGGATTGAGCTTCTCGCTGTCGAAACCGAGTTCCTTGGCGACCGCAAGCGCCTGAGCGGCGAAGGCCTCGTTGGCTTCGATCACATCGATGTCGTCGAGCGTCAGCCCGGCGCGCTTCAGCGCGATCGGCACGGCCTTGACCGGGCCAATGCCCATATATTCAGGTTCCACTCCGGCGTGGCCCCAAGACAAGATCCGCGCCATCGGCTTCAGGCCGCGCCTTTCAACCTCCTCGCCGGTCGCCAGGACCACGGCCGCGGCCCCGTCGTTGATGCCCGATGAGTTGGCAGCAGTCACGGTACCGCCTTCCTTGAACATCGGCTTCAAGGCCGACACCGATGCCATGCTGGTTTCCGCGCGGACATGCTCGTCGGTGTCGAACACGACCGTGCCCTTGCGCGACTTGATATCGATCGGGAGAATCTGCTCCTTGAACCGCCCATCGGCAATGGCATGGGCAGCGCGGCGATGGCCTTCGACGGCCAGCTCATCCTGCTGCAAGCGGGTCACCTGATGGCGCAGGGCGATATTCTCGGCGGTGATCGCCATGTGGATTTCGAGGATCGGATCGTGGAGGCCTTCAACCAGCGCGTCGAGCAGCACGGAATTGCCCAGCCGCTTGCCCCACCGGGCCTCAAGATCGTGGTAGGGCACGTTGGTCATACTCTCGGCCCCGCCCGCCACGGTGATCGAGGCTTCGCCCAGCTTCATCATCTGCGCGCAGGCGATGATCGATTCGACACCCGATCCGCACAGCCGGTTGACGGTGAGCGCCGGGCTCGAAACCGGGATATCGGCCTTCAGCGCGCAGACCCGCGCCAGGAACTGGTCCTTCGGGCCTGTCACCATGACCTGGCCCATGACGACGTGTTCAACGTCAGTCGCAGCAATGCCCGCGCGCGTGATCGCCTCCTTGATTACCATCGAACCCAGGTCGGACGGCAGGAACGGCTTCAGCGCCCCGCCGAACGAGCCGATCGCGGTGCGCACGGCGCTGACGATGTAGATGTCTGGGGTGTCAGTCATTCTGGATCCTTGGTGGAAGAGTTTGATAGGCCGCCTGATCGGCCCGGCCGCGTAAGTAGCCCTCGATCGCGCTTACGCGTTCGCGCAAGGCAGAATGGCTGTCTGCCAATTTGGCAACGCGCTCGCTAAGTTGGCCAAGATTTTCCTCAAGCGAGTCGAACCGCTCCTGAAATGTTATAACGGCCTTGATCATGCCGAAGGCTTTTTCCGACGCACTCATTCGGCATCACCGGCAAGCGCCCGATCAATAGCATCTCGCGCCTTCTTAATCGATGCCTCCATCGCATCCATTTGCCTGTGCCACTTCGGCAGCATCGCTTCGAGTTCGGGTAAAAGGAGCTCAAGCGCCTCCTCAAATTCGTCTTTGGCTTCGGGCGGCTGTGCGATGTAGTGACTGGTCGCTTCGCGCACGACATTGCCAACCGACTCACCGCGCTCGTGAGCAAAGGCGTCCAGTGCTTTCTTGTGCTCGCGGCTGGTCAGGAACGTGACGCGTTCGGTCTGCATAGCGGAGGAGTCCTTCACATTATAAGGTCATTATAATGTGTAACCTGCCGAATGCAAATCTATCCCGAAAACTGCTCTTTTGACCAATCTGACCGTAGCTACTCGCAATCATTTTGAATTGCCCTTGCAAGGAAATCTGGTTTTCAAACTTAAGAAGACGGTAAATGCGGCAGGATCGGTGGCAGAAGCCGGATGTTCATTCAGCCAAGTAATGACAGCGTCAGTCAACTCCGCGTTGAAAATTCCTTCAGTCAAACAAAACGCTCGAATTGTGCGCCTATTAATGACCGCCGCCGATTCATGGCCATCTACAACGCCCAGGACATAAGTCTGACAAAGAGCTCGTATCGAACGCGCTTCATCGTCGGATTGCCCGCGTGTAGCACATAATTGCCTCAGCTGACTCCCTGAAACGTAGGTTCTTGGGACTGGATTCTCTTGGGCAGAGGCGACCGAAAATGGATGAAAAGCCAAAAGCACGACAAGCCATCGAACAATCTTTTTCCCCATTCTCACCTCCTAAAGCGGAATATTGTCATGCTTCTTCCACGGGTTTTCCAAACTCTTCCCCCGCAACTTCCTTAATCCCAGCGCGATTCTGCGCCGGGTCGAATGCGGATAAATCACTTCGTCGATAAAGCCCTTGCTCGCCGCGACGAACGGATTGGCGAAGCGGTCCTCATACTCCGCCACCTTCTCCGCGCTTTCCTCGGTCGAAAGCCCGCGAAAAATGATTTCCACCGCACCCTTGGCCCCCATCACCGCGATCTCGGCGGTCGGCCAGGCGTAGTTCAAATCGCCGCGCAGATGCTTTGACGCCATCACGTCATAGGCCCCGCCATAGGCCTTGCGGGTGATCACGGTTATCTTGGGCACGGTCGCCTCGGCATAGGCGAACAGCAGCTTGGCGCCGTGCTTGATGATGCCATTGTGTTCCTGCGAGGTGCCCGGGAGAAAACCCGGAACATCGACGAAGGTGATGATCGGAATGTTGAAGGCATCGCAAAAGCGGACGAACCGCGCGGCTTTCTTCGATGCGTTGATATCGAGCACCCCGGCCAGCACCGTCGGCTGATTGGCGACAATCCCGATTGTGCGGCCCTCGATCCGCCCGAAGCCACAGAGGATATTGCCGGCGTGCTTGGGCTGGATTTCGAAGAATTCGGCCTCGTCGGCGATCTTGCGGATTACCTCGTGCATATCATAGGGTTGGTTGGCATTGGCCGGGATCAGCGTGTCGAGGCTGTCGTCCTTGCGGTCCCAAGGGTCCGCGGAGGGGCGCTCGGGCACCTCCTCCCGGTTCGACAGCGGCAGGAAATCGAAGAATTCGCGCGCCGTCAGCAGCGCCTCGATGTCGTTTTCCAACGCCAGATCGGCGACCGAGGTCTTGGTGGTATGCGTTATCGCGCCGCCAAGCTCCTCCTGGGTGACGATTTCGTTGGTCACGGTCTTGACCACATCGGGACCGGTGACGAACATGTAGCTGCTGTCCTTCACCATGAAGATGAAGTCGGTCATCGCTGGGGAATAGACCGCGCCGCCCGCGCAAGGCCCCATGATCATGCTGAGCTGCGGGACGACGCCCGAGGCCAGCACATTGCGCTGGAACACCTCGGCATAGCCGCCAAGCGAGGCTACCCCTTCCTGGATGCGCGCGCCGCCGGAATCGTTCATGCCGATCACGGGCGCGCCAACTTTCATCGCGGCATCGAGCACCTTGCAGATCTTCTGCGCATGCCGCTCCGACAGCGAGCCGCCGAAAACGGTAAAGTCCTGGCTGTAGACAAAGACCAGACGGCCATTGATCGTGCCCGAGCCGGTGACCACGCCATCGCCGGGGATTTTCTGGTCCTGCATGCCGAATTCAACACAATTGTGTTCGACATACATGTCGGTTTCTTCAAAGCTGCCTTCGTCGAGCAAGATATCCAGCCGCTCGCGCGCGGTGAGCTTGCCCTTGGCGTGCTGCGTGTCGATCCGCAGCTGCCCGCCGCCCAGCTTGGCCGCGTCGCGGCGCCGTTCCATTTCGGCAATATTGGCTGACATGCACAGGCCCCTTGGTAAACAGCGCGCGCCTAAGCCCGGCAGCGGCCCAGCGTCAATAGGATTGCTCGGGCGGTAAAGCAGGATTGCGGCACGAGCTAGCGCATCAGCACCAGCTCTTCCGCCATCGAGGGATGCAGCGCCACGGTCATGTCGAAATCGGCCTTGGTCAGCCCTGCCTTCACCGCAATAGCGGCAGCCTGCAAGATTTCCGGCGCATCCGGGCCGATCATATGCACGCCGAGCATGCGGTCGGTCGCGGCATCGACCACCAGCTTGTAGAGCCCGCGCTCCGCCCGCTCGGCGAAGATGTTCTTCATCGGGCGGAAATCGGCGGTGAAGACCTTGATATCGCGGAATGCTCCGCGCGCTTCCGCCTCGGTCAGCCCGACCCCGGCCAGCGGGGGCTGCGAGAAAACCGCCGAGGGGATCGTCGCATGATCGACTGTCGTTGGCCGGTTGCCGAACACGGTGTCGGCAAACGCCTGGCCCTCGCGAATGGCGACCGGGGTAAGCTGCACCCGGTCGGTCACGTCGCCGACCGCATAAATGCTGGGGCAAGCGGTGCGGCTGTATTCATCCACCAGGATCTCGCCATTGGCGCCAAGCGCGATTCCGGCGCTGTCGAGCCCAAGCCCGCCGGTGTTCGGCCGCCGGCCGGTGGCGATCAGCACAATGTCGGCGGTTACCGGATCGTGGCCCTTGGTGGTGACGCAAAATGCGCCATCTTCCAGCTTTTCCACCCGTTCGATCGGACTGTTGAAGCGGTAATCGATGCCGCGCGACATGGTGATCTGCAACAGGCGGTCGCGCAGCGCCTCTTCGTAGCCGCGCAGGATCTGGTCGCTGCGGTTGACCACGGTCACCTGGCAGCCGAGCGCGTTGAAGATCCCGGCAAACTCCATGGCGATGTAGCCCGCCCCCTGGATCAGGACCCGGCGAGGCAATTCGGGCAAATGAAACACCTCGTTGGAGGTGATGCAATGCTCGTTCCCGGGGAAGGCAGGCATCACCGGCCAAGAGCCGACGGCGACCAGGATGTGCCCGGCGGTTATTTCGGTCCCGCTGGCAAGCCGCAGCGAATTGGGGCCGGTGACCACCGCCCGCTCGTGGAAATGCGCGACCTGGTTGCTGTCGAGCGTCGCCGTATAGGCCTTTTCCAGCCGGTCGACATCGCGCGCGACGAAATCGCGCAAGGCGCCCCAGTCGAATGACATCTCGCCCAAGGTCCAGCCAAAGCCCGCCGCGTGGCTCAGTTCCTCAGCAAACTGCGAGCCATAGACCAGCAGCTTCTTGGGCACGCAGCCCCGGATCACGCAGGTGCCGCCGATCCGGTATTCCTCGGCGACGGCAACGCGCGCGCCGTGGGCGGCGGCAATCCGGCTGGCGCGCACCCCGCCCGAACCGGCGCCGATGACGAAGAGGTCGTAGTCGAATTTAGCCATGCCAAGCCTATGGCCCGGGCGGTGCGGCTTTGCCAATCGGATTTGCAGCGTGCGTCGGGCTAATCCCGCGTGAAGCGCAGATGGCCGATAATTTTCAACTCACTTCCGCCGAAGTCGCTCGGGTGGTTTTCTCCATTGAGCACGGGCACATCGGCAAAATCGAAGGGGTTGACACCGTCCAGGGTGGCGACATTCACGGCATAATGCCCCGGATCGATGCGGCGCTGGTGGAACAGGTGGATGCCGCAGCGCGAGCAGAAATGGTGCTTCGCCGTCCTGGTGTGGAACTGATAGGCGGAAAGCAGTTCCTCGCCTTGGGTCACGTCGATGCTGCCCATGCTGGCGAAGGCCATGACCACGCCCTTCATCCGGCACATCGAGCAATTGCAGCGCGCCACCCGGCGCAAGCCGTCGAGCAGACGGACACGGAACTTCACCGCGCCGCAATGGCACTGGCCGGTGGTTTCCTCGATATCCCGGTTGATCGTCAGGCGCTGATCCCCGCTGCGGCCAGCAAGGCTTCGGTCGAAGCATCGAACTGCGCCCCGCCCTGCTCGATCTGCCTGGCGATGTCCTTGCCCAGCTCGACCCCGAACTGGTCGA
Organism: Novosphingobium sp.; assembly: GCA_043785715.1. Lineage (GTDB taxonomy): Bacteria > Pseudomonadota > Alphaproteobacteria > Sphingomonadales > Sphingomonadaceae > Novosphingobium. Next base: position 8,033 of record JAYVWX010000036.1, read on the forward strand.
ACGGATTGATCCCCATCAGCACGGCATTGGCGAAGGTCCGGTGCTCGTGAAACGCGATCAGCGCGCCGAAGCTGGCCGGATTGAGCTCGTCGAGCAGTATCGTTGCGGAGGGCCGGTCGCCGGGAAAGGCGCGGGCGGGATCGGTGCTGCTGCGGCCCGTCATCAGCGCGGCGCCCTGCGCGAAGCAGTTCATCAGCAGGATGCGGTGATGCGCCGGGTCCAGCGCATCGCCCGGCGCGATCGCGGCGATGAAATCGACCGGCGCCAGATGGGTGCCCTGGTGCAGTAGCTGGAACATCGCATGCTGCGCGTCCGTGCCGGTCCCGCCCCAGGTGATCGGCGCGGTTGGGCCAGAAACCGGCGCGCCGTCCGCCGTCACCGACTTGCCGTTCGATTCCATTTCCAGCTGCTGGAGGTACGACGGCAGCAGGCGCAGGCGCTCGTCATAGACAAAACAGGCGCGGGTCTCGCAGCCGCGCACCCGCGTGTAATAGAGATCGGCGAAGGCGGCGCGCAGTGGCAGATTGTCCGCCAGCTCGCTGTCGAGGAAGTGGCGGTCCATTGCCGCGGCGCCATCGAGCATTTCGGCGAACCCGTCCCAGCCAAGCGCCAGCGCCACGGGAAAGCCGATCGACGACCACAGCGAATAGCGCCCGCCGACGGTCTCCTGAAACGGCAACACGCGGGTTTCGTCCACTCCCCATTCGACCGCTTTTTCAGGATAAGCGGTCAGTGCCACCACCCGCCCGTAAGGATCGGTCTCGCCGTTCTCGCCCAACCAGGCAAGCGCACTGGCGGCGTTGGTCATGGTTTCGATGGTTGTGAAAGTCTTGGAGGCAATGGCGATCAGCGTCTTCGCCGGATCGCAGCGGGCGAAGGCGGCTTCCAGCGCGCAGCCATCGATGTTCGAGACGACATGGACATCGACCAGCGCTCCGCCGCGGCCAAGAGCATCCACCGCCAGCGCCGGTCCCAGCGCCGAGCCGCCAATGCCGATGTGGATCAGGTGGCGCACTTCGCCCAGCGCCCCGCCGTGGATCGCCTCGACCAGCGAGCGCACCCTGGCGTGCAGCGCGGCGGCTTCCTCGACGCTGGTATCGCGGCCTAGCCCGCGCTGGGCGATATGCTCGGCGGCGCGGCCCTCGGTAGGGTTAACGATCTCCCCGGCAAACAGAGTATCGCGCATTGCGGCAAATCCCGCTGGTTCCGCCAGCGCGCGAAATGCGTCCAGATGGGCGGAATCGAGGTGTGTTTTCGACCAGTCGAACAGGATGCCACCGTCCTGAAGCTCAAGCCGCTGCGCCAGTCGCTCAACCCTGCGCGAATCGCCGGCGAACAGTTCGGCCAGCTCGAACTTGGGTAGCGTGCGAATGTCTTCCCAGAATTCAGCCAGATCGCCCATTGTAGTGTCCCTGTCTACGCCGCCTGATTATGCATGCTGCATCCGCGAAAACCAAGGCGATAGACGCATGGGCCATTAGTGCGGTTCCCACGGCGTCAGGCCGAGGTTCGGCAGGCGGGTGATGGAACGCACTTGACGCGCGGGCCAGCGGCCAACATGGGATGCGGCAATGTCCGACACCCTCCCCGCCGCCCCCGACGACGTCCTGTCGCCCAAAGCCAAACCCGCCAAAAAGGAGGACAGTTTCTTCGTCTTCCTGATCAAGCTGGTGCTGATTGTCGC
>JAYVWX010000037.1:0-13599 GCA_043785715.1 Novosphingobium sp.
CGCGCATCGCGGGCGCTGACAGCCTCGCCTGCGCGATTAAACACGGCGAAAGCGCGCTGGCCGATCCCGAGGCGGATATTGCCGATTTTGAAACCGCCAGCCGCAGCCTGCGCGACGGCGTGACCGCATTGTCGCATGCTTCGGTCGGCCAGCCGCACCAGGCGCAGCTCGATGCCGCCATTCTTGAAAAGAGCGGCGCATTGGTTGCCCAGAACCGGCTCTGGTGCACGCCCTTCGGATTTGAGCTTCAGCCGGAAAATCTGCCCAAGCCGGACTGGTAATCCCTCCGTCGCGCCATCCTCGAAAACACCCAGTTCTTCCTCTCGGGACAGGACAACCATGATTACCGACGCGGACTTGCATTTTCACAATGCCGAATCCCCTGCATTCGACCATGCCGAAACGCTGTTTCTGATCTTTTCGGTGCCGGAAGCGCGGATCAGCGGTAACGTCTATGTCCTGTGCCGGCCCAATGCGGGCATCTGCCTGACGTCGGTCTATGTCCATCAGGGCATCCACGCCAATGCCTGGACGGCCGACTATTCCGACGCGCCGATGCATGTGAAATGCCCTGACACGATGGCGGATTTCGCGCTTTCGAACGGGCTGTCGGTCAAGGGCTCGAACGGCGCGCGCGATTATCGTTTCCGCTACGCAGGGACCGATGGGCTTTGCCGCTTCGACCTCGATTTCAAGGGGTTGATGGACCCGTTCGATCCGCTCGATCCGGCGCAAAATCCGATGCTGGAGGTATTTGCCGGCGATCCGGAAGCCTCGACCGGCGCGGGCGACAGCTGGACCAAGGGGCATTATGACCTGGTTGGGCGGATCACCGGCGAACTGGAGCTTTATGGCCAGCGCTTCGCTGTATCCTGCGTCGATGGCCTCGACCGCAGCTGGGGCCCGCGTGTCGAGTGGAATTCCGCGCCGGTTTCCTGGATGCACCTGACTTTTGGCGACGATCTCGCCTTCCACCTCGTCGTCACCCTCGACATCGTGGGCGGCCAGCAGGTCTATACCACCTTCCGCTTTGGCTATGCCGTCGTTGACGGCGAATCCTGCGCCGTGACCGCGGCCGAGGTGGAAGGCGAGAGTGTCGGGATGCTCGGCATGCACCGCATCGTGCGCATAACCGATGGCCGGGGGCGTCAGTGGGAGATGGTGGGCGCCGCCATTGCCGCTGCGCCCTGGCACACGGCCTATACCAGTTTCATTTCCTTCCAGAGCCTCTATCGCTGGACGATGGGCAGCCGCGTCGGGTTCAGCAATGTCACCGACGTCATTGGCGTCACCACGCTTTCCAACCGTCTGTCGCGCCTGGCGCGGCCTTGAACAAGGGACAAATCCATGCCTGAGATCACAGCACAATTTGCCGCGTTCCCCGATCATCATGCCTTCAAGCACAAGCTGGCGCCCGATGGCCGGGAGGCACTGGCCCATATGCTGATGTTTCCGGAACAGGGTATCGCCGGGTTCATCTACCCCTCGCGCCATGCCGACGGTCCGGGCAAGGCCCGCATCAAATTGTTCGGACCAGGGCTGGAGGCGCCAATCGAGGAAGAGGTCGAAGCCGAGTGCCCGCCCAGCATGGATTTCGACGACTGGAAAGTGGGACCACTCCACATGGCGGTCCGCGAACCGCATACGAGCATTGATTTGTCCTGGAACGGAGACCGCGTGCAGTTTGAGGGACATTACGAAGCACTGCACCCGCCTTATGCCTTCAGTTCGCACCCTGAAGGCGTGCCGGCCTATTATGGCGATGACCGCACCGAACAGCATGGGCGGCTATCGGCCAGTATTTGCATCGACGGCCGAAGCTTCAAACATGAAGGCTTCCTTGCCTATGATCATAGCTGGGGCCCGCGCGTTTGGGGACTGAACCAGCATTACAAATGGGTGCATTTGATAACCGCGAGCACATCGGTCCATTTTTTCGAAATGCAATCATTCGGCCGCGTTCACAGGGTCGGGTTTCTGCGCAAAGACGGGATCATGCGGCACCTGGCGGATGTTTCCTATGACATCGTCTACGATGAGACCATGGGGCAGAAGCAATTTGACGTGCGCGCGACCGATACCGATGGGCGGTGTGTCACGACCAATTGCCAAACCTTCGCAAAAACCCAGCTGGATTGGACTCCCGGTGTCTATCTCAATGAAGCCGCCGTCACGCTTGAGATGGACGGGCAATCCGGTGTCGGCTGGGTCGAGTTTTGCTGGAACCGCGATTATTTCGATTTCGCCAAACAGCATGTTGTGCGGTTTGGCGGATCCTGAATAGCCGGGCGGATGTCTTGACCAGCGGACGCCCCGACGCTTTAACTATGCTGCTTATTAGAACAATCAATGCGATAAATCTGCTTGCTCACATAGCGCGTGGTACCTAGCTGTTGGAAAGGGTGCTACCGCCTGTGGCGCTGCGCGATGGCGTACCCGAAGGCAGCTCACGTCGGAATTTTCGATGAAGCATTATCTGAATTACATTGACGGGGAATGGGTTCCGCCGGTCAGCGGGCAGGAAATCGAGACCGAGAACCCCTATTCCCGCAAGCCATGGGCGACGATCGCGCGGAGCGGCGCCGAGGATGTCGACCGCGCCGTGCAGGCAGCGTCCGCAGCGTTTGAGGAAGGACCGTGGAGCAAACTGAGCGCGTCAGCGCGGGGCAAATTGCTGTGGCGCATGGGCGATCTGATGGAAGCCAATGTCGAGCGCCTTGCGCTGATGGAAACCAACGACAACGGCCGTACGCTTTCGGACATGCGCGGCATCGTGCTCTATCTCGCCGATTATTTCCGCTACTTTGCCGGCCTTGCGGACAAGGTCGAGGGGGCCGTTCCGCCGCTCGAGAAGGCGGACTATTTCAACTATACGCGGCACGAGCCCTACGGCGTCGTTGCGGCGATTACGCCGTGGAACAGCCCGCTGCTGCTGGTGGTGTGGAAGCTGGCCCCGGGGCTCGCCGCAGGAAACACCTTTGTGCTGAAGCCGCATGAGGTGGCCTCGGTGGGCACGCTGGAACTTGCCGCCCTGTTCACCGAGGCCGGCTTTCCCAAGGGGGTCGTCAATGTCGTGACCGGTACCGGCGCCGAAGTCGGCGAGCCGCTGGTCACCCACCCCAAGGTGCGCAAGATCGCTTTCACCGGCGGCGATCTGGCCGGTCGCGCGATCTACCAGGCCGCGGCGCGCGACTTCAAGCCCGTCACCCTCGAGCTTGGCGGCAAATCGCCCAACATCGTGTTTGCGGATGCCAATTTGGACAACGCGGCCAAAGGCAGCGTGCTCGGCATGTTCAATACCTCGGGCCAGGCGTGCATCGCGTGTTCGCGGGTGCTGGTGCAGGACAGCATATACGATGAATTCGTCGAGAAGCTGATCGCGCACACATCGGCGGCGCGGCTTGGCGATCCGGCGGACCCCGCGACGGAAATGGGGCCGATGGGCTGCCGCCAGCATTTCGACAAGGTGATGAGCTATCTCGATATCGCCCGCGAGGAAGGGGCCCGTGTCCTGCTCGGCGGCGGGGCCTCGCGGCGACCTGGCCTGGAAAACGGCTATTTCATCGAGCCGACCATTCTGGGCGATGTCGACAATTCGATGCGCGTGGCGCGCGAAGAGATTTTCGGCCCGATCATGAGCGTCATCCGCTTCCAGGACGAGGAAGAGGCGATCCGCATCGCCAATGATAGTGCTTACGGTCTGGGTGCGGGCGTCTGGACCGAAAATATGCGCACCGCGATCCGGGTGGCGCATCGGCTTCAGGCGGGCTCGGTCTACGTCAATTCCTATCGCGTCGTCAGTTATATGTCGCCGTTTGGCGGCTATAAGCATAGCGGTCTCGGCCGTGAGAACGGCGTCGATGCCATCCGCGAATATCTTCAAACCAAGAGCGTGTGGTTTTCGCTGAACGAGACCGCGCCGCCGCCCTTTGGCAAACCCTATGGCTGATTCGGCCGATACTACCGAACACAACATGACAGGAAAGCAGGCGATGACAGCACCCGGTGAAGCCCGGCTTGAGCCCCGCTCGCGCATCCGTTTCGGCGTGTTCATGCCGCCGATGCACCCGACCAACGAGGATCCCACCCTCGCGATCCACCGCGATCTCGAGCTGATGGAGTTGCTCGACGAGCTGGGTTACGACGAAGCCTGGATCGGCGAGCACCATTCGGGTGGTTGGGAAATCCACGGCAGCCCGGAACTGTTCATCGCCGCAGCCGCACAGCGCACCAAATTCATCAAATTCGGCACCGGTGTCGTCTCGACGCCCTATCACCACCCCTATATGGTGGCGGAACGTATCCGCAATCTCGATCATATCACGCGCGGCCGGTTGATGTTCGGCATGGGGCCAGGATCGCTGCCGTCCGATGCGCATATGATGGGGATTGAAACGTCGCGCGTGCGCGATCTTCTGGAGGAATCGATCGGCCCGATCATACGGCTGCTGAACGGCGAAACGGTGACGCACAAATCCGACTGGTTCACGCTGCAGGACGCAAGGCTGCATTTCCTGTCGTACAAGGAAGAAGGCATCGAGATGGCGGTGGCCAGCCAGGTCTCCCCGACCGGATCGCTGCTGGCTGGCAAATTCGGCATGGGTCTTCTGTCGCTTGGCGCAACATCGATCGCCGGGTTCAACGCGCTCGCGTCCAACTGGAACATCGCCGAGGAGACCGCGCGCGAACACGGGCAGGTCGTCAATCGCAAAGGCTGGCGGCTGGTCGGCCCGATGCACATCGCCGAAACGCGCGAACAGGCGCGCAAGGATGTCGAATGGGGCTTTCATCGCTGGGTCGATTATTACCGCCATGTCGCGACGCTGCCACTTGCGCCCGAGGGGGTGGACCCAATCCAGGCGATGATCGATTCAGGCTTCGCCGTGATCGGCACCCCCGACGATGCGGTCGAACAGATCGAGCGGCTGATCGAGCGGTCGGGCGGCTTCGGCGCGTTCCTGCACCTGTCGGGTAATTGGGCCGACACCGCGGCGACCAAGCGATCGTACGAATTGTTCGCACGCTACGTCGCCCCCAAGATCAACCGGGTCAACATCAACCGCGAGGCGTCGGAGGCATTCCTGCGCACCAATCACGAGCGTTTCGCGGCATCGATGAAGGCTGCCGTTGGTGATAAGATTGATCAGTACATGGCCCAAAAGGGCGGTGACAACATTGCGCCGGTATTCCAGGATGTCTTCGCCAAGCTGAAGCCGGACGCGAACTGATTTCATGACGACCATAAGCGCCTCTGACGACATGAACCCCTATGACGCGATCATCGTCGGGGCGGGGTTCGCTGGCCTTTACATGCTGCATACGCTGCGCGCGCGCGGGATGCGGGTCCGGGTGATCGAGGCGGCGGCGGGGGTGGGCGGCACCTGGTATTGGAACCGTTACCCCGGCGCCCGGTGCGACGTTGTCAGCCTCGATTATTCCTTTTCGTTTTCCGACGAAATCCAGCAGCAGTGGACCTGGTCCGAGAAGTACGCTTCCCAGCCGGAAATCCTGCGTTACCTGGAATTCGTCGCCGACACGCTCGACCTGCGGCGCGACATCCAGTTAGGCACCCGCGTCGAGGCGATGAACTATGACGACGCCACCGCCAGTTGGTCGGTGACGACCAGCACGGGCGACAATTTTTCGACGCGCTTCTGCATCATGGCGACGGGGTGCCTGTCGATTCCCAAGGTTCCGGACATTCCCGGGCTCGCCAGCTTTTCCGGGCCGGTCTATTTCACCTCGGGCTGGCCGCACGAGGAAGTGGATTTCACCGGCCAGACCGTCGGGCTGATCGGCACCGGCTCGTCGGGCATCCAGGTCGCGCCAGAAATCGCCAGCCGCGCCGAACGTCTGCTGGTCTTTCAGCGCACCCCCAGCTTCACGCTGCCCGCTCGCAACGCCGACCTGCCCGAAGGTTTCCTGGAAACGGTGAAATCGACCTATCCCGAGCGGCGCGCCCAGGCGCGGCGACATCCAGCGGGCCATTTGCGGCCGCTGACCAAGCGCACTACCTTCAGTTATGACGACGCTGAACGCCGGGAAGCGTTCGAAGGGGCGTGGCAGCGCGGCGGGCTGGAAATCTTCGGCGTGTTCGGCGATCTGATCGTTGACGAAACTGCCAATACCGAAGTCGCGCGGTTGATTCATCACAAGATCGACGAGGCCGTCGCCGATCCGGTAACGGCCGCGGCGTTGAAGCCGCAAGGGACACCGCTTGGCGGGCGGCGGATTTGCCTCGACACCGATTATTACGCGACGTTCAACCGGGACAATGTGACGCTGGTCGATGTGCTGCCCGATCCGATCGAAACCGTCGATGCCGATGGCGTGAAGACGCGGGATAGTCATTACCGGCTCGATGCGCTGGTGCTTGCCACGGGTTTCGATGCAATGACGGGCGCGTTGCTGAAGATCGACATCCGCGGCCGGAAAGGCCGCCCGCTGCGCGAGAAATGGAGCCACGGCCCGGTTTCCTATCTCGGCATCGCGGTCGAGGGCTTTCCCAATCTGTTTACGATCACGGGTCCGGGCAGCCCATCGGTGCTGACCAACGTCGTCGCCGCGATCGAGCAGCATGTGGAATGGCTCGCGGACCTGTTCGACCATATGGACCGGGAAGGGCTGCAAACCGTCGAAGCCGACGCCGAGGCGGAGCAGGCCTGGGTTCGCCGCGTCAATGATCTGGCCGCTGCGACTCTGATGATGAAGGCCAATTCCTGGTATCTGGGCACGAATGTCCCGGGCAAGCCGCGGGTCTTCATGCCGTATGTCGGCGGGCTCGATGTCTACCGCGACACCGCCGAAGCAATCGCCGATGAGGGCTACCGCGGGTTTCGCTTTGAGCCCGCCTTGAAACCAGCCGCCGCTTCCAGTTAAGCCGCAGCAGCCGCGCGCTGATCAGGCCAACTCGTTGCCCAATGCATCGCGGAATCGGTTTACGATAAGGCCGGTGAGTTCGAGCGCTGCCGGCGACAATGAATTGCCCTTGAGCGTGATCAGGCAAAGCTTGCGCTCCAGGACCGGATCGATGATCGGCAGCGCTTGAAGCGTCGTGTCCAGCGGCCTGGGAATTATAATCCGCGGCAGAATCGCAACCCCCAGGCCGGCTTGGGCAAAAGCCAGCATCGTCTGTACGTGAGCCACCTCGAATGAGTTGGTGATCTCCAGGCCCCGCAACGACAGTTCGCGGTTGAGCCTATTGCGCAGGGCCGCGGACGCAGAGGCCAGCACGACTGGCAGCGTCGCCAGCTCCGCCAAGGTGATCGCCGTGTGATCGGTCCGCCAATAGGCCTGCGGAAGCAGCGCATAGATCGGCTCGCTGCAGATCGGCGCGAAATCGAAATCGCTCGCGTGATCGACCTCGGGCCCGATGCCGAACGAGATATCCTGGCGCGCGACGGTTTCAAGCAACTGCTCCGACGCGAGTTCACGCAGTTCAAGCCGGATACCGCTTCGCTTGCGCTGAAATTCGGCGAGCACGCCCGGAAGCACCGTTGCGGCGATGCTTGGCACACATCCCATCGCGATATGACCGAATTGAATGTTTGCCGCTTCGCGGATCTGGCGCATGCCCTGGTCGAGCGAGGCGACCGCGCGCTGCGCATGGCCGAGCAACTGCTGCCCTTCGGCCGTCAACTGTACGCGCCGCGTGGTGCGATGGAACAGCGACACGCCGATCTGCTCCTCGAGCAACTTGATATGCGTGCTGACCGCCGACTGCGAACGATGCAGCACTTCGGCCGCCTTGCGGAAACTGCAAGTCTCGGCGACGACGACGAATATCTGTATGGCCTTGAGATTGTACATCATTGGTTATCGCCGCCGTGTGCCCCTGTTCCCCCCGGCTGGTCCGTCAGCGCGTTCCGGGCGATCATCGTGCCGTGGGGTAGTTGCGTCAACGCATCTTTGAGGGCAACCAAGGTTATCACATTGGGGTGAGAGGTGAAGGCAGGCTCCAATTCCCCTCCCGCAAGCGGGAGGGGAGAAAGCGGCAAATTTACCAAATCACCGCTTGGCCGGAAGCGCATAGGCCACCACCGCATCGCCGAGCGGTGAGCGGGAGAGCGCATGTCCGCCGGCCGCGATCAGCACGAATTGGCGGCCGCTCTTGGGCGAAATATAGCTCATCGGATTTGCCTGCCCGCCAGCTGGCAGCCGGGCTTGCCACAAGAGCCTGCCCGTGCTGGTATCAAACGCGCGGAAGGTGGTATCCTGGGTCGCGCCAATGAAGGTGAGCCCGCTCGCCGTGGTCATCGAACCGCCGAAATTGGGCATTCCCATCGCCAGCGGCAATCCCGTCGGGATATTCCACGGGCCGGTATCGCGCGCCATGCCGAACGGCCGCGACCACAGCAGCTTGCGCGTGGTGAGATCGATGGCGTGCAGCGTGCCGTAGGGCGGCTTGTTGCACGGCACCTCCAGCGGCGAGACAAACCCGGTCAACTGCGCGCCAAAGGGCGTGCCGGCCTGCGGCTGCGGCACCGCAAAATCATGCGCATAGGCATGGCGGTTGGCGAGGATGCGATCGGTTTCAGCACGCGGGATCAGCTTGATGACGCTGCCATAATACATTGCATTGACGATCATGATGCCGCGGCTGGGATCGACCGAGACGCCGCCCCAGTTCATGCCGCCGCCGACGCTGGGATAGATCAGCGATTCGTCGGTCCCCGGCGGCGTCATCGGCCCGTCATAGCGCAGCTGGCGAAACCGGATACGGCACCACAATTGATCGAGCGGGGTGAGACCCCACATGTCGCGTTCGGCCAGCGGCGGCCCGGCGAAAGACGGCATGCCGACCGAAAAGGGCTGGGTCCGGGCCAGCCGCCCTGGTTCGACCGTGCCGCGCTGGGGCACCGGGCGCTCCGCGACCGGCGTCAATGGCGCGCCGGTACGCCGGTCGAGGATGAACAATTCGCCGCGCTTGGTCGCCTGCGCGACCGCAGGTATCATCTGTCCGCCGACGGGAAAATCCAGCAAGGTCGGCTGGGCCGGCAGGTCATAGTCCCACAGATCGTGATGCACCGTCTGAAACGACCAGCGCGGCTGCCCGGTCGTCACGTCCAGCGCGACCAGCGAGCTGCCGTATTTCTCCGATTCGGGCGAGCGCAGTCCGCCCCAGTGATCGGGGGTGGGATTGCCCATCGGGACATAGACCAGGCCGAGCTGCTCGTCGCCGCTCATCGGCGCCCAGCTGTTCGGTGTTGAGCGGGTATAAGCCTCGCCAGCCTTGGGCTCGGCGGCGATGCCGGGCCGCCCCACGTCCCACGCCCAGGCGAATTTTCCGGTGACCGCGTCATAGCCGCGGATCACGCCGGACGGTTCGTCGGCGCTGACATTGTCGGCGACCCAGCCGCCAAGGACGATCCGCCCGCGCACGATCGTCGGGGCCGAACTGATGTAATAAAGCCCCGGATCGACAGTGCCCATGCCAGTGTTGAGATCGACGATACCGCCGGTCCCGAATGTGGGACACGGCTTGCCACTTTGCGCATCGAGCGCGATGAGCTTGGCATTGAAGGTCGCGGTGATAATGCGTTCCGGGCAATCGGCGGCGCCGGGCGCGCGATAAAAGGCGACGCCGCGACAGGCGGTGACCTGCGATGCGCCGGTCTTGTCGACCTGCGGGTCAAAGCGCCAGCGTTCCTTGCCGGTCTCCGGGTCGAGCGCGATGACGATATTGGTCGGTGCGCAAAAATACAGCGTATCGCCGACCATCAGCGGCGTGGCCTGGAACGAGCTCTTCTGCCACTTCAGCGCGGTCCCCGCATGATAGGTCCATGCCGGTTTCAGCTGGAAGACGTTGGCCGGGGTGACCTCGGCAAGCGGAGAAAACCGGTCGCCCGCCGGCGAGCGGCCCCATTCCGGCCATTCGCCCGCCTCGCCCTTCAAGGTAACCGGGGAAGCAGCGCGCGGGGCGCTCTGGCCATAACGCGCCGGGGTCAGCGCCACAGCCAGAACCACCAGCAGCGATAGCGCGCCGGCTGCTGCTGCGGCCAGCGGGGCCTTCCCCGCGATCCCGCGCCGCAGCCACGGCACCGCAAACAGCAATCCGATCACTGCCGGCGCGATCAGCCGAGGGGCGAGCGCCCACCCGTCGAGGCCTGCCTCCGACAATGCCCAGCCGAGCGTTGCCACCATGAAGGCGGCATAAATCCACGCGCCCCAGGCGTCCCCCCGCCAGGTAAGGACGGCAGCCGCCAGCACGGCGGTACCGCCGATCAGATAGTAGCTGGAACCGCCGAGAAGAACGAGTTGCCCGCCGCCGAGCGTAACGATCGCCCCGATCAGCAGCAAGATCAGCGCGAAGATGCGGCGGCCAGGCGCCCGGCTCACAGGGCGAGGCCGCCGTCGACGACGATTTCGGCACCGGTTATATAGCTGGAGAGGTCGGACGCGAGGTAGATCACCACTTCGGCCACATCATCGACCGTGCCCATCCGGCCGAACGGCACAGCCGCCGTGAACGCAGCGAGCGCAGCGGGATCGTGATCGTCGAGCATTGGCGTATCGACCAGACCGGGGTGGACCGAATTGACGCGGATCTTGCTGGGCGCCAGCTCGCGCGCGGCGCATTGGGTCAAGCCGCGCGACGCCCATTTGGTGCCGCCATAGGCGATCATTCCCGGCCAGCCGCGCATCCCGGCAATCGACGAAATGTTGACGATCGACCCACCGCCGTTGGCCTCCATCGCCGGGATCACCGCCCGCATGCCAAGAAACACGCCGAGCGTATTGACGCGGTAATGGAGATCGAACGCCTCGACCGTGGTTTCCAGGATCGAGGCGGGCTTGAACACGCCGGCATTGTTGATCAGCACGTCGATCTTGCCGAACCGGGCGATGGCGGCTTTCACGACCGCGCTCCAGTCCGCTTCGTTGGCAACGTCATGCTGATGGAAAATCGCGGCATCGCCCAGTTCCGCAGCTACCTTGGCGCCCGCTTCGTCGAGATCGGTCAGTAGGACCTGCGCCCCTTCGGCGACAAACCGCCGTGCCTCATTTGCTCCTTGTCCGCGCGCGGCGCCGGTGATGATCGCCACCTTGCCATCCAGCCGTTTCGTCGTCATCGCCCATTCTCCCGGTTGCCGCTATTGGGCGGTGTATCCGCCATCGATCACCAACTCGGCGCCGGTGACGAATTTGGCCTCGTCCGACGCCAGATAGAGCGCCCCCATCGCGATGTCCTCCGCCTCACCGAGATGGCCGATCGGCTGGAGATTGTCGTAGAATTTGCGCCCTTCCTCCACATCGCCGTAACGAAGGATCGACTGATCGAGCATCGGCGTGCGGATGAAGCCGGGGTGGATCGTATTGACGCGCACTTTCACCCGTTCCTTGGCGCACGAAAGCGCGACCGATTTGCTGTACAGCCGCACTCCGCCTTTCGAGGCGTTATAGGCCGCGATTCCCGGCTGGCCGACGATCCCCAGCACCGACGATATGTTGATGATCGACCCGTTGACCGGGCTGGTTTCCATCATCAGCTTGAGTTCGTGCTTGGTCGCAAGGAACGTCCCGTCGAGATTGACCCGGTTGATCCGGTGCCACTCGTCCAGGGTCGTTTCGGTCGGAAAGGTGAGCTCGGTCACCGACGTGCCGGCGCAGTTGACTGCGATATTGAGCCCGCCAAACCTCGCCTTGATCTCCGCCATCAAAGAGATCCAAGCGGCTTCATCGACAACGTCGATATGGGCGTATTCGGCCGTACCGCCCACCGACCTGATCTCGTCTACCACTGAAGCGGCAAGATTGTCGTTCACATCGACGAGCATCACCTTGGCGCCTTCTGCGGCCAGCAAGCGCGCGGTTGCAGCACCGATACCGCTCGAAGCACCCGAAACCAGCGCTATCTTTCCGGCAACCCGATCCATTGTCCCACCCTTATCAGCACCGCGCTCGCGGTTTTTGCTTTGCCGCAGAGTTCGAACCAGTCGCGCTCACTGGCCTGTCATGCGATCAAATACAGCGTAAGGAGTGCGCGGTGAACGCTCAATCAGATAATTTCGATAGATCATTTTGTTTAACAGATGAGTTTTAGCAAAATGGCGACGGGCGATAAATCGGCAGACCGAAACAGTCATATCGATTTATCCAATTGTTGTAGCACTGGAACCTGCATATCCCTGCACACTCCAAGGCTGGATTACAAGGCGGATGCATGACAGCACCATTAGACGGGATGCTAGTTCTCGACCTCACGCGTAATCTCGCGGGACCGTTCTGCACGATGATCCTGGGGGATCTGGGCGCGCGAGTCATCAAGGTCGAGCGACCGGGCGTAGGCGACGACACCCGGGAATGGCGACCGCCGAACTGGGCGGGGCGCAGCTCACTGTTTCTCGCCACCAATCGCAACAAGGAAAGCATCGCGATCGACATCGATACGCCGGAGGGCGCCGAGGCGATCCGCCGCCTCGCGGCCAAGGCCGACATCGTGGTCGAATCGTTCCGCGGCGGCAGTCTGGCGAAGAAGGGCTTCGGCTTTGAGGATATGAAGCTGCTCAATCCGCGGCTGGTCTATTGCTCACTGAGCGCATTCGGTGCGCGTGGCCCGCAAAGCGATCGTCCGGGTTACGACGCCCTGATCCAGGCCTATTCCGGCATCATGAGCATTACTGGCGAGCCGGGCCGGTCGGCGGTTCGAGTCGGACCATCGATCATCGACATGGGCTCGGCGCATTGGGCGGTGATCGGGATTTTGGCGGCTCTGCGGATTCGCGACCTCACCGGCGAAGCGCAGCATGTCGAAACGAGCCTGCTCGAAACCGGGGTGGCGTGGATGTCCTATTTCGCTGCCGGCTATTTCGCCGATGGATCGATCGCGGGGCCGAGCGGCACGCGGCACGCCGTGATGGCGCCCTATGAAGATTTCGCCGCCCGCGACGGGCTGATCTACATTGCTGCGCCGAACCAGAGCCTGTTCGTTACCCTGTGCAAGGCGATCGGCCTGCCCGGACTGCCCGATGACCCGCGCTTTGGCACAAATTCGAAGCGGCTTGCCAACCGTGACGCGCTGCACAACCTGATCGAGGACCAGCTCAAGCAGAAGGACGGCGCGACCTGGGAAGAGTTGCTGCTCAAGCACGGCGTGCCGTGTTCCCGGCTCCAGACAATCGACGAGGTGGTCAAGGACCCGCAGGTCGCAGCACTCGATCTGATCCGCGATTTCAACCATCCCGAGATTCCCGACTACCGGCTGGTCGATCATCCCATCTCCTACAATGGTACGCGTGCCTTTCGCCTCGACCCGGCGCCCGATCTCGGACAGCATACCGACGCGGTGCTGCGCTCGCTCGGCTTCGACGATGACGCCATCGTCGCGGCGCGAGGCGGCGCTCCGGTCGCCAAAACCGCAGCGGACTGAGAGGAACGAGAGTGTACGAAGGCCCGATCATCGATACATTTCTGCATGGTCCCTGGATCGGCACACCGTCCAGCGCGACCGTCCGCGCCGACCGGGTGGAATGGATCGGCGACCGGCGGCTGCGCCGCGTCATGAAGACCTTTCGCCACGACGGACGAGAGGGCGACGGGATCAAATATCTCGCGATCCCTGACCTGCTTCAGGCGTTGGACGCGGCGGGCGTGGCCCGC
>JAYVWX010000038.1:0-20446 GCA_043785715.1 Novosphingobium sp.
CGTGATATATGGATATGGCGTAAACAATCGCGGCTGAATAGCCGTTGAACGGAGGCCGTACTGCGATGGGACGTTTCAGCTCCGCACCAGTCCCAGCGCTTCGTATGCTGCGGCCAGCGTCGGCTTTGCGAGCACCCGCGCGGCTTCGGCGCCCTGGCGCAAAATCGCATCGAGCGCCCCCCGGTCCTGCCGCAATTCGACGAACCGCGCATTGATCGGGGCGAGCCTGTCGGCCAGGATCTCACCGAGCGCCGGCTTGAACGTGCCGAAGCCTTTGCCGCCATAGTCGCGTAATACGTCGGCCACCGTCGCACCGCTCATTGCCGCATAGATGCCGACCAGGTTCGCCGCCTCGGGCCGGCCTTCGAGGCCTTTGGCATCGGAGGGCAGCGGTTCGGGGTCGGTCCTGGCTTTCTTCACCTTCTGCATGATCGCATCGGCGTCGTCGGTGAGGTTGATCCGGCTCATGTCCGAAGGATCGGACTTGCTCATCTTGGCGCTGCCATCGCGAAGCGACATAATCCGCGCCGCTTCGGGCGGCACGATCGGGTCGGGCAGGGTGAAGACCGGATTGTCTTCACTGGCGAAATCAAAGTTGAACTTCTGGGCGATGTCGCGGGCCAATTCGAGGTGCTGCTTCTGGTCATCGCCCACCGGGACATGGGTTGCCTGATAGAGCAGCACATCGGCGGCCTGCAGCACCGGATAGGTGAACAACGCCACACTCGCGCCTTCGCGGTTCTTGCCGGCCTTGTCCTTCCACTGGGTCATGCGGTTCAGCCAGCCCATCCGCGCGGTGCTGCTGAGCAGCCATTGCAGCTCGGCATGGGCGGGAACCTGCGCCTGGTTGAACAGGATCGAGCGGTCGGGATCGATGCCGCAGGCGATCAGCGCCGCGGTCATCTCGCGGGTGTTGGCGGCGAGGTCCGCGGGCACATGCGGCTGGCTGATCGCGTGCAGATCGGCCAGGAAGAACAGGCATTCGCCGCCTTCGCTCGCCATCGCGTCCTGCATCCGCACCCAGTTGCGGATCGCGCCGAGGTAATTACCGAGATGGAGATTGCCGGTCGGCTGGATGCCGGAAACGACGCGCATGGTCACCGAGCCTGTGGATTTTCGCTGCCGTTCGGCTTGGCCCGTGAAGGCCGGCGGCGAAGCTGGGCAATCAGATCCTTGTCGAGCGCACCAACCGCGAGTGCCGTCCCCAGGAACACGATCATGCCGGCCGCGACCAGAGTCGCAAGCGACCACACACGTTCGAACACCGAGCCGCCAAAGCGTTCGCCAAGAATGGGCATCAGCCACCACAAAGCCGCAGCCATGGCGGCTGTGGCGACGAGCTGGCGGGCGATCCTGCCAGCCAGCTTTGCCGTGAAATGGAACCAGCCCCGGGCATGCAGGACAGCATAGAGCAACAGGCAGTTGAGAGTCGCTGATGCCGCCGTAGCCGCCGCCAGGCCGACAATGCCGAAACGGCGCACCACAATCAGATTGATCGCGATATTGAACAGCAGCGCCGCCAGCGCACTCCAAACCGGTGTGCGCATATCCTCGCGCGCAAAAAAGCCGGGGTTGAGTATCTTGACGATGACATAAGCGGGAAGGCCTGCGACCAGCGCAACGACGATTTGCGCCATGACCGCGCCATTGGCCGCGGTAAACTTGCCGCCTTCGAAGAAGGCGGTGACGAAAGCCGGCGCGCAAATGGCCAGCGCCGCAGCAGCAGGGAGCGTGAGCAGTGTCGCCATTTCGAAGGCATTGCCTTGCAGGCGCTGCGCTTCCTTGACGTCACCGGTATGGATGTGGCGCGACAACATCGGCAGAATCGCGGTGCCCAGGGCAATGCCGACAATTCCAAGTGGCATCTGGTTCAGCCGGTCGGCCAGTTTGAGTAAAGTCAGCGAACCTTGCGGCAGCGACGTGGCGAAGAACGTGTCGACGAGCTGGCTGATCTGATAAATTCCCGCGCCGAACGTCGCCGGCAGGATCAGGGCGCCCAGCTTCCTGACCTGGGGGGTCAGTTTGGGGGCAGTAACTTTCAGCCGCACGCCGGCCCGGCGCGATGCCCAGATCAAATACAACAGCTGGACCACTCCGGCGACCGCTACCGCTATCGCCAAGGCATAGACGACAATTTTGTCGTCCCCGCTGGCGCCGCGCAGGTGGGCGCCGATCAGGATGCCGCTGATCAACACGAGATTGAGGAACACCGGCGCAAAGGCGCCCGGGGCGAAGCGCGCCCGCGCGTTGAGCAAGCCGGACAGCATCGCCACCACGCTGATCAGCGCGAGATAGGGAAAGGTAATCCGGCTCAACGTGACCGAGAGTTCAAACTTGCCGGGGACGGACTGATATTCGCGGGCGAGCGCCCAGACGATGGCCGGCATCGCGATCATGGCGATGGCACTGAACGCCAGCAAAACCCAGATGAAAACCGAAAGCACGTCGCCGGCGAATTTTGCCGCCTGTTCCTCGCCGCCCGCCTGACCATCGCTGCCGTGCAGGGCGCGTGAATACATCGGCACGAAGGCAACCGAGAACGCGCCTTCAGCAAACAGCCGGCGAAAGGTGTTGGGCAGGGTAAATGCCAGCTGGAAGGCGTCAGCCGCCAGTCCGGCGCCCAGCACGCGGGCCAGCAACATGTCGCGGACGAAGCCGAAAACACGGCTGATCGCCGTCAGCCCGCCGATCGTTCCAACATTTTTGACGAGGCTCATGACCGGTATTGCGCTTGGCGCATCAGGCGTTGCCGGCCGGAGCGCCCTGAGCGGCCTCCTGCTGTGCGGTCAGCTGCTGCATATACAGGCCGTTGAAATCGATCGGTTCGAGCATCAGCGGCGGATAGCCAGCATCGCGCACAGCGTCGGCGACGATCCGCCGGGCAAAGGGAAACAGGATGCGCGGCGCCTCGGCATAGGTGAACGCGTGGGCCTGGCCCTCGTCGAGATTGCGCATGCCGATCAGCCCGCAATAGGCGAGATCGACGATATAGGCGGTGCCCTGCGGGGTCTTGGCGGCGACCGCGATCTTGAGTTCGACTTCGTGCACTTCATCGGCGATCTTGCGCGCGCCGATGTTGAACTGCACGTCCATCTGCGGGGCTTCCTCCCATTGGAAACTGTCAGGCGCGTTCGGATTTTCGACAGAGAGGTCCTTGACGTATTGCGAAAGGATCCCGGCCGACGGTTCGGTATCCTCGCCATTGGGCAGCGAGCCGAGGTCGATGGGGGTCAGGATGTTGCCTTCTTCGGCCATTGCTTAAGCTTTCTTCACGCGATAGTTGAGGACGGGCCGCGCCTAGCACCGCAGTTTGCGGGCGGCAATGGCCGCTCGGCAATCGGTCCCGACCTTTGACCCAAGGCAATTCTTGCCGTTAAGCAGTGGATTTGATCTCGCAATGGCGGAAATTTGTCACAATCCGGCGGGATCGTCGTTGCCCAATTGTAAATCCTGCCTATCTAGGTTTACAAAGGGCCCATAGCCTTCCCTCTCGGCACGAATTGGATCAATGTCGTGACTTTCCAGATCGTCATCCTGGCCCTTATCGCAGCTTTCCTCGGCTTGCGGCTTTATTCCGTGCTGGGCCGCCGGGCGGAGCACGAAGAAGAACCGATCCAGGGCCGTTTCGACGAGAAGACCGGAGTAGCCGGCTTGCCAGCTCCGCGGATGGCGGGGCGGCCAGGCGAACTCGCGGGTGGTCCCAGGCAGGACGGAAATGCGGCGATACCGGCGGTGGAACTCGGCCTGCGTGACATCATGGCGGCTGACCGGCGGTTTGACACCCTCGCCTTTGTCGAAGGGGCACGCGGGGCTTATCGCATGATCCTTGAAGCGTTCTGGCGCGGGGACAAGGAGGAACTGGCGCAGCTTTGCGATAAACATGTGCTCGACGATTTCGTTGCCGCTATCGATGCGCGGCAGGCTGCCGGAGAAACGCTCGACAACCGGCTGATCCGCATTGAGGAGACCACGATCGTCGCGGCCAGCTACGAGGCGCCGATTGCGCGGGTGGCGTTGCGGTTTGTCGCCGACATCGCCTCGGTGACGCGGGATGCCGAGGGCAATGTCATTGCCGGATCGCTTAACGATGCGATTGTATCGTCGGATACCTGGACGTTCAGCCGCAGTGTTGCGTCCAACGCGCCGGATTGGCTCCTCGAAGAAACTGACGAAGGCTGACTTCATGCCGGGGGGGCGGGAACGCAGGCTTTCGGCGCTTGCCGTGCTGGTGCTGCTTGGTGCTTGCGTCCGGCTGATACCGCCTTCCGGGCAGGCACCCGTGATTGTCCCGGCGGTTCCGGTTGCTCCCGCTCCTCCGACGACCGCGCTGGCGACCGGCTTGTTCGCTGGACCGGAGATTGGCGGTCTCGGCATGTCCGGTGAGGATGCGGCTGGCGCACTCGTGTCGTTCCGCGAAAGCTGCCCGCGCCTGGTCGCGCGAACCGATGCCAGCCAACTGACCGAACCCGCCGACTGGAAGCCGGCCTGCGATGCAGCTCCAGGCTGGCCTGCCGCCGACTCGTCCACCTTCTTCCCCGCCTTTTTCGAAGCCGCCCGCATTGGCGACGGCAGCGCCTTTGCCACCGGCTATTACGAGCCTGAGATCGCCGGCGTGCGCCAGCGCCAGCCGGGGTTCGACGTGCCGGTCTATGGCATGCCGCCCGATCTCGTCCGGGCAAACATCGGCGATGCGCCTCCTGCCGCGTCGGGCCAGCAGCCGCTCGGGCGCTATGACGAGACCGGGGCTTTCGCGGCCTATCACGAGCGCGCCGCGATCGAGGATGGCGCCCTCGCGGGCAGGGGACTGGAAATCGCCTGGGCCGCCGACCCGGTCGAGTTCTTCTTCCTCCAGGTGCAGGGATCGGGCCGGTTGCGCGCGCCCGATGGCAGCGTAATTCGCATCGGCTATGGCGGTCAGAACGGTCAGGCCTATACCGGCATCGGTTCGGCGATGCGCGCACGCGGGCTGATCGGTGAGGGGCCGGGCCAGTATCCCGGCTCGATGCAGGGCATCATGCAATATCTGCGCGAACATCCCGACGAGGGCCGCGCGCTGATGCGCGAGAACAAGAGCTGGGTGTTTTTCCGCGAGCTGACTGGAGACGGCCCGCTCGGTGCGCTCGGCGTGCCGGTGCGGCCGCGCTCGAGCGTGGCGGCGGACCCGAAGTTCGTGCCGCTCGGTGCGCCGGTGTGGCTCAAGCTCGACCGCAGCGAGGCGAACGGTTTGTGGATCGCGCAGGACACCGGCGGCGCGATCAAAGGCGCCAACCGGTTCGACACCTTCTGGGGCGCAGGCAGTGATGCGCGAACGATTGCCGGCGGCATGAGCGGGCGGGGCGAGGCGTACCTGCTGTTGCCCAAGGGCACGTTGCAGCGCCACGGGGTCAAGTGAGGCGGTCCTTATCGAGGGAAGAAGCCGCGCTGTGGGCGCGGGTGGCGCAAACTGTGAAGCCGATGGCCGGGCGTGAAATTCACCGCCCGCTGGCGGAGGCTGATTTACCAGATGCTGTCCGCAGAGCGGCGAGTGACCAGCAGGGAGGTGGCGGACAAGCCGCATCGCTTGCTCGTCCTGTGGTCAGTCCCCGGCTTGGGGAGGTCGCAAAACCCCGCCTGCTCGACCATAGCACGCTGGATGCCAGTTGGGACCGCAAGCTGGCGCACGGCCTTGTCCAGCCAGACTTTACCATCGACCTCCACGGCCATACGCTGGACGGTGCGCACACGCGGCTTGATCACGGTCTCGCGCTAGCCTTGGCGCAAGGCGCGCGGCTGGTCCTGCTGATCACCGGAAGACCGCGCCCGGCGGAAGGCAATGCCGGACGGGGGGACCGGCGCGGCGTGATCCGCGCGAAGTTCCTCGATTGGCTGGCTGCCGGCTCGCATGCCAGCCGCATCGCCGCGATCCGTCCGGCCCATCCTAGGCATGGCGGGGCGGGGGCGATCTATATCGTGCTTCGGCGGGCTCGCTGAACTAGCCGCACTGCCCCCGGTGGAGCAGCTTGTGGTCGGCCAGCACCAGCGCCATCATCGCTTCCACCACCGGCGCGCCGCGGATGCCGACGCAGGGATCATGGCGGCCCTTGGTCTGGATGTCCGCCGCCTCGCCCGCACGGGTGATTGTCTCGACCGGGGTGAGGATCGACGAAGTCGGCTTGAAGGCCACGCGCACCACCACCGGCTGCCCGGTGGAAATGCCGCCGGCGATGCCGCCCGCATGATTGGCCAGGAACTCCGGGCCGCTGCCGCCCTTTCCCGCGGGGCGCATCCGGTCGGCATTCTGCTGGCCGGTCAGCCGCGCGGCGGCAAAGCCATCGCCGATCTCGACGCCCTTGACCGCATTGATGCTCATCATCGCGGCGGCAAGTTCGGCATCGAGCTTGGCATAGATCGGCGCGCCCCAGCCGGCCGGGACACCGGTGGCGACGCATTCGACCACCGCGCCGACCGAAGAGCCGGCCAGGCGGGCCGCATCGACCAGCTTCTCCCAGCGAACCGCCGCAGCCGCATCGGGGCAGAAGAACGGATTGTTGCCGATCTCGCGCTCATCGAAGGCCGCGCGGTCTATCGCATCCCCTCCGATTTCAACAACATAGGCAAGCATCTTCACCTCGGGAATGACCAGCCGCGCGACGCCGCCAGCCGCCACCCGCGCCGCCGTCTCGCGCGCCGAACTGCGCCCGCCGCCGCGGTAATCGCGAAAACCGTATTTGGCGTCATAGGCGTAATCGGCGTGGCCCGGCCGATAGGCATCGGCAACCTGGCTGTAATCCTTGGGACGCTGGTCGATATTGTCGATCATCAGGCTGATCGGCGTGCCGGTGGTCTTGCCCTCGAATATGCCCGAGAGGATCCGCACCGCATCGGGCTCCTGCCGCTGGGTGGTGAAGCGCGACTGGCCGGGGCGCCTTGCATCGAGAAACGGCTGCAGGTCCGCTTCGCTCAGCAAGAGACCCGGCGGACAGCCATCCACCACCGCGCCCAGCGCCGGCCCGTGGCTCTCGCCCCAGGTGGTGAAACGCAGCATATGGCCGAAGCTGTTGACGCTCATGTTTGGGCTGTGTCGCGGATGGGACAAAAAGTCCACAGCCGCGCGGCGCTTCGTTTGGCTAGGACGCGCGAGACTACTGCGAAAGGAACGAGCCTTGAAGATCACTTTTTATGGCATCCCTAACTGCGACACGGTGAAGAAAGCGCGCGAGTGGCTTGGCGGGCACGGCATCCCCTATGATTTCCACGACTACAGAAAGCAGGGTGTCGATCCCGACAAGCTTGCCGATTGGGTGGCGCAGGCCGGCTGGGAGAAAGTCCTCAACCGCGCGGGCACGACGTTCCGGAAATTGCCGGACGCCGACAAAGCGGGGCTGGACGCGCAAAAAGCCGTGGCGGTGATGGCGGCGAACCCGAGTTGTATCAAGCGCCCGGTGGTGGAGCATGGGGGCGGGCTGCTGATCGGTTTCAGGGAAACCGAGTGGCTGGCGGCGCTCGGGTGAAACCCATTGCGCCAGCCTTGCCCAAATATCCAAAAGGCCCGGCACCGCGAGATTGAATTTACCGGTTCTTAAGCACATCGGCCTAGAGGAAGGGGTCCGATACTGGCTCGCCGCGCATCAGGGCAACGCCCGGACTGGCAGCGGCAAGTTCAAACAGCAGAATTCACCTGCGGCTTCCTAACCGCGGGAAGGGGTCGATATGGCAATGTGGAAGGCGCTGATTCCGGGGATTCTGCTCACCTGGATCGTTGCCGGGTTGATCGGTTCGAACGGTTCGAAGGGTGGCGTGCTCACCATCCACTATCTCAGCCTGACCGGCAACGGGGCTTTCAATGGCCCGCAGAACGGAATTTACTGGTCATGGCCGCTGTTTGTCTGCGCGACGCTGCTGGGCTTCGCCATTTTCAAGATGATGGACTGACAGGTCCGCCGCGCTGGCGGGACGGGAGAACCGGCCCGCGATGCCGGTTCGGTCGAGCACATAGTCGAAAAAAAGCGTTTCAGCCTTCGTTATAGTCGATCTCGAAGGCGTAGAAGGCGCGGACCAGTGGATAGGCTGCCAGAACGAGCGCCAGCACCAGAAGCGCCTTGACGGTGATGACAAACGGCCGGGGTGAAGGCGGCGCGCCGCTCGCCCGTGCGCTCATGCGGTGCGGGCTGTGACGATATAGTTGAGGGCGAGGTTGGTGCTCAGATGCAGGCCCTTGAGCGGCGACCAGCCGATGCCCTGCGGCTCGCCCATCGTGAGACCCGCATCTGCCAGCAATTCGCGCAGCTCGTCCGGCGTTACGAAGTCGTCCCAATCATGCGTGCCGCGAGGGATCGCGCCAAGGCGCTCGGCACCCTCTACCAGCAGCAGCCGCGATTGCACGGTGCGGTTAGGGGTCGAGAAAATCATCAGGCCGCCCGGCGCCATCGCGGCGGCAAGGGCAGCGAGGAAGGCCGGCTTGTCGGCAACATGTTCCAGCACTTCCAGCGCGGTGACCAGATCGAAACCGGCGAGACCGAGTTCGCCAATGTCGCCGTGCCTGTACTCCACCGCCAGCCCCATCGCCTCGGCATGCACCTGCGCCGCCGCAACGTTTTCCGCAGCAGCATCCACCCCCGTCACTTCGGCACCAAGCCGGGCGAGGGGTTCGCACAGCAGCCCGGCGCCGCAGCCGACATCGAGCGCGCGCTTGCCTGCAAGCGGCTTCAGCCCGCGCGTATCCCCGTGCCAATGCACATCGATAGCCTGCCGGATAAAGCCGAGCCGGACCGGATTGAGCCGGTGAAGCATGGCGGACGAGCCCTTCGGATCCCACCACTCGGCGGCCAGCTTGCCGAAATGCGCGGCTTCGGCCGGCCGGATCGTTATGCGCCTAGTTGCATTAGCCATGCGGCCTCCCTAACAGGACCGCCGCCGGGACCCAAGCGTCCGGACTCAAGTTTCACAGGAGCGCCTCCCCTTGGCCCGCATCGTGATGAAATTCGGCGGCACTTCGATGGCCGGCACCGAGCGCATCCGCCGGGTGGCGAATATCGTGCGCCGCCAGCAGGGGGCAGGCCATGAAGTGGCGGTGGTGGTCTCCGCCATGGCCGGCGAGACCGACCGGCTGGTGACCTTCTGCCGCGAGGCCAATGCGCTCTATGATCCGGCGGAATACGACGTGGTGGTGGCGGCGGGCGAGCAGGTCACCGCCGGGCTGCTGGCGCTGACCCTGCAGGCGATGGGCTGCAAGGCGCGCAGCTGGCTCGGCTGGCAGCTGCCGGTGCAGACCGACGACGCCCATGCCAAGGCGCGCATCGGCGCAATCGATTCCCCCGCGCTGCTCGCGGCGATGGCGGCGGGTGAGATCGCGGTGATCCCTGGCTTCCAGGGCATGACCGATGGCGGGCGGCTGACCACGCTGGGGCGCGGCGGCTCTGACACCTCGGCGGTGGCGGTCGCGGCGGCGGTCCACGCCGACCGCTGCGACATCTACACCGACGTCGACGGCGTCTATACCACCGACCCGCGCATCGTCGCCAAGGCGCGCAAGCTCAAAACCGTCACCTATGAGGAGATGCTGGAGCTCGCCAGCGTTGGCTCGAAGGTATTGCAAACGCGCTCGGTCAGCCTCGCCATGAAGCTGGGCGTGCGGGTGCAGGTGCTCTCATCCTTCATCGACGACGATGCGCCGGCCGCCGATACGCTGCCCGGCACGATGATAGTCGGCGATGAAGAACTGGCCCGGATTGAAGAGGACATGGAAATGGAACGCCAGCTGATCACCGGCATCGCCGCCGACAAGAACGAAGCGAAAATCACCCTCACCCGCATCGCCGACCGCCCGGGCGCGGTCGCGACAATTTTCGGCCCGCTCGCCGCGGCGAACATCAATGTCGACATGATTATCCAGAACGTCGCCAAGGACAAGGGCGATACCGATGTCACCTTCACCGTGCCGCAGGCGGACCTGGCGCGGTGCCAGGCGATGCTGGAGGCCCAGCAGGAAGCGATCGGCTATTACCGCCTGATCGCCGATGGCAAGGTCGCCAAGATCAGCGTCGTCGGGGTCGGCATGCGCAGCCACGCCGGCGTCGCCGCGACGATGTTCAAGGCGCTGGCCGACCGGGGCATCAACATCCAGGCGATCTCGACCAGCGAGATCAAAGTCTCGGTGCTGATCGACGAGGACGAGACCGAACTGGCCGTGCGGGTGCTGCATACCGCCTATGGGCTGGATGCGGCGGATGAGGCGGCGTGAACTTGTGGAGTGACCTTGTTCATTGCCTTGTGATGCTTAACCCGGCCATGCGACAATAAGGGGCAAGTCGTGAACTTGAGATTTTGCGGATACTGAAACGAATTGGGAATTCCGCCATCCAAACGAAAAACCAATGGATGGCTGGCGCGGGAGTTTTGCATTGAACACATTTCCCCTCACCAGCGCCCGCATGTCGCGCGGCGCCGATTTCCTCGGCAGCGACTTCGCGATTCTGTGCGGGGCGATGTCCTGGGTGTCGGAGCGCAATCTGGTTGCCGCGATCAGCAATGCCGGCGGCTTCGGCGTGATTGCCTGCGGGGCAATGACGCCGGACCTGCTCGATGCGGAAATCACCGCGACCAAGGCGCTGGCGACCAGGCCGTTCGGCGTCAATCTCATCACCATGCACCCGCAGCTGTTCGAACTGATCGCGGTCTGCACCGCCCATGAGGTCGGCCATGTCGTGCTGGCCGGCGGCATTCCGCCCAAAGGCAGCGTCGAGGCGATCAAGGCGACCGGGGCCAAGATCATCTGCTTCGCGCCGACCCTGGCGCTGGCGAAGAAGCTGCTGCGCTCGGGCGCCGATGCGCTGGTGATCGAGGGGATGGAGGCGGGGGGCCATATCGGCCCGGTTTCAACCTCGGTGCTGGCGCAGGAAATTCTGCCCGAACTGGCCGAAGATAATCTGGTCTTCGTCGCCGGCGGCATCGGCCGGGGCGGGGCGATTGCCGCCTATCTCGAAATGGGGGCCTGCGGGGTGCAACTCGGCACCCGCTTTGCCTGCGCGATTGAATCCATCGCCCATCCCTTATTCAAGAAGGCGTTTTTCCGGGCTTCGGCGCGCGATGCGGTGGCCTCGGTGCAGGTCGATCCCCGGCTGCCGGTGATCCCGGTTCGGGCGCTCAAGAACAAGGGCTCCGAAGAGTTTACCGCCAAGCAGGTCGAAGTCGCCAGGCTGCTCGACGCCGGCGGCATCGACATGGGCGAGGCGCAGCTCTTGATCGAGCGTTTCTGGGCAGGAGCGCTGCGCCGCGCGGTGATCGATGGCGATGTCGAGGCGGGCTCGCTGATGGCGGGTCAGTCGGTGGGGATGGTGACGAAAGAGGAACCTGTCGCGGCTATCATCGCGGCGCTGCTCGATGAATGCGAAGCGGCGCTGGCGAGGCGCTAGATCGCCGCCAGGGGGAGTTGCAATGGCCGTCGATGTCCAGATCCTGACGTTGTCCTGCCGAGACCGGGCCGGGATCACCGCGCAAGTGACCGGCTATCTGTTCGACAAGGGCGGCAACATCATCGAGGCGCAGCAGTTCAACGATGTCGAGGACGGCGAATTCTTCATGCGTGTGGCCTTCGATCCCGGCCCCGCCGACCCGGAGGCGATCCGCGCCGGGTTTGCGCCGCTGGCCGCGGAATATGGCATGCGCTGGACATTGCGCAGCAGCGCCAAGCCCCGCAAGGTGTTGCTGCTGGTGTCGAAATTCGACCACTGCCTCGCCGATCTGCTCTACCGCCTGCGCATCGGCGAGCTGGCGATGGAGGTCGTCGGCGTCGTCTGCAATCACCCCCGCGAAGGTTTGAGCCATGCCATGATCGGCGACCTCCCGTTTCACTATCTGCCGGTCACTAAGGACAGCAAGGCGGAGCAAGAGGCCGAGGTCCGCGCACTTATCAAACAGACCGGCGCGGAATTGATCGTGCTGGCCCGCTACATGCAGATCCTGTCGGACGAAATGGCCGCGCATCTGTCGGGCCGCTGCATCAACATCCATCACAGCTTCCTGCCCGGCTTCAAGGGCGCCAAGCCCTATCATCAGGCCCATGCCCGCGGGGTCAAGATGATTGGGGCGACCGCGCATTATGTTACCGCAGACCTCGACGAGGGCCCGATTATCCATCAGGATGTCGAGGCGATCACCCACGCGGACTCGCCCGAGGATCTGGTCCGCAAGGGGCGCGACATTGAACGGCGGGTGCTGGCGGAAGCGGTCCGGCTGCATCTGGAAGACCGGGTGCTGCTGAATGGAAGCAGGACGGTGGTGTTCAGAAGCTAGCCGGCTGGCGCCGGTGTGGAGATAAACGATGCAAGTCAATGGGTTGAACCACGTCAACATCGTTGCGGCCGATCTGGCGAAGACGGTCGAATTTTATGAATCGGTGCTCGGGATGCAGGCCCAGCCCATTCCCGTCGCACCGCCCGGCTTCGATGGCCGCTGGATCGTCGACCATCAAGGTCAGCCGATTTTCCACGTCCAGGCGTTCAATCCGCAGCGGCATGGCGGAATACAACCGGGCGTGGCGGGATCGATCGACCATGTCTCGCTTACCTGTGTGGGTTTTGCGGAAATCAAGCTGCGCTGCGAGCAGCTGGGCATCGATTACCGCGTCAGCGACCGTCAATTCGGCGACCTGCGGCAAATATTTCTGACTGATCCGGACAATATCAATCTGGAGTTGAACTTCGCGGGAGATTGAGCGGGTCACGCAAGGCAGGAGATGCACGATGTGCGATGAATTTACTGCGGTTGCCGAAGAAGCCGTGCTCGCCAGTCAGGGCGTCACCCGGCGCGCCTTTGCCGCTCTCGGCGGGGCGGCGACGTTGGCGGCCTGTGCGGGTGGGGGCGACGGGCAGAAAACAACGCTTACCGAGAACACCGTCCGCATCGCGGCACCCGATGGCAGCGCGGATGCTTTTTTCGTCCATCCATCCAAAGGAAAGCATCCGGGGGTCGTGCTGTGGCCGGATGTCGGCGGATTGCGCGATGCGATGATGGTGATGGCGCGGCGGCTGGCCGGTTCGGGCTATGCGGTTCTGGTTCCCAACCCCTATTATCGCGGCGCTGGGGCGCCGGTGATCACCAGTTTTTCCGAATGGCGCACGGCTGAGGGCCAGGCCAGGCTGCAGCCGCTGATTGCGGCGATCAATGCCAAGGGGACGATGCGCGATGCGGTCGCTTTCGTTGGTTTCCTCGATGGCCAGGCGCCGGTCGACAAGGCGCGCAAGATCGGCACGCAGGGCTATTGCATGGGCGGAGCATTTGCCGTGCGCACCGCCGCCGCGGTGCCCGGCCGGGTTGGTGCGGTGGCCAGCTTCCATGGCGGCGGCCTTGCCAGCGACAAGCCGGACAGCCCGCATCTGCTGCTCCCAGGTGCGCAGGCGTCGTACCTGATCGCGGTGGCGCAGAACGACGATGCCAAGGATCCCGCCGAACAAGAGCGGTTCCGCGCCGCCGCCGCTACGGCCGGTCGCCCGGCCGAGATCGAGGTCTATCCGGCGGACCACGGTTGGTGCGTGCCCGATACGCCGGTCTATGATCAGGCGCAGGCCGAGCGTGCGTGGGGGCGGTTGTTGGCGCTCTATGCCAAGCTATAGAATCTCCTTCCGCTTGTGGAAGGGGAGTAAGCACTTGCCCCCTGCCTGCCGCGCCCTACAAAGCACGCGGAGACAGGGGTAATTTCAATGGGTGAGTTTCTACTTTCGCTGATCGTCGTGGTCGTCATTTTCCTGATGATGGGCGTGCGCGTCGTCCGTCAGGGGTTTGTCTATACGATCGAGCGGCTCGGCAAATATTCGCTGGCGGCGCATCCGGGTTTGCATCTGATCATCCCGTTCATCGACCGCGTCGGGCACAAGATCAACGTCATGGAACAGGTGCTGGATATTCCGGGCCAGGAGATCATCACCCGCGACAACGCCATGGTCGGGGTCGATGCCATCGTCTTCTTCCAGGTGCTCGATGCCGGCAAGGCGGCTTACGAGGTCGCAAACCTCTACGTCGCGATCATGCAGCTGACCACGACCAATCTGCGCACGGTGATGGGCTCGATGGACCTCGACGAAACGCTGTCCAAACGCGACGAGATCAACGCCAAGCTGCTCCATGTGATCGATCACGCGACCTCGCCATGGGGCGTTAAGATCACGCGGATCGAGATCAAGGACATCCGCCCGCCCGCCGATATCTCCAATGCCATGGCCCGCCAGATGAAAGCGGAGCGCGAAAAGCGGGCCAACATCCTGGAAGCCGAAGGCTTCCGGCAGGCGGAAATCCTGCGCGCCGAGGGGGAGAAGCAAGGCGCGATCTTGTCCGCCGAGGGCCGCAAGGAAGCCGCGTTCCGGGATGCCGAGGCGCGCGAGAGGTCGGCGGAAGCCGAAGCACGCGCGACAAAAGTGGTCTCCGAAGCGATCGCCACCTCTGGAACCCAGGCGCTCAACTACTTCATCGCGCAGAAATATACCGAGGCGGTCGCCGCCTTCGCCAATTCGCCCAACGCCAAGACCATCCTGTTCCCGGTCGAGGCGACCCAGCTGATCGGCTCGCTCGGCGGGATCGGTGAGCTGGTGCGCGAGGCGGTTTCCGGCCCGGTGGGCGGCGGTGGCGGAAGGGGTCAGGGGTAAATGGACGCGTTCGGCGCCATCGACCCGCATTGGAGCTGGCTGGCGATCGGCATGGTTCTGGCCGTGGCGGAAATGGCGGTGCCCGGCGTGTTCCTCATCTGGCTGTCGGGAGCGGCGATCATCACCGGTCTGCTCAGCTGGCTGGTGCCGATCGACTTGCCGCTGCAGATCGTCATTTTTGCAGGGCTGGCCATCATCTCGGTGTTCGTCGGCAGGCGCTACCTGCGCAGCAACCCGGTCCTGGCCGCCGATCCGCTGATGAATGACCGCGGCGCGCGGCTGGTCGGCGAGACGGCGGTGGTCACCGAGGCGATCACCCCCGGCAGCACCGGCCGGGTCAAGCAGGGCGACAGCGAATGGCTCGCCAAGGGGCCGGCGGCGGAAGTAGGCATCAAGATGCGCATTGCTGGCCATGACGGCGTCGTGCTTATTGTCGAGCACATCGCCTGACCCCATATCTCCCGCCAAAGGAGAAGCCGATGACCGACAAGATCACGCTCAGCGACGAGGAATGGCGCCAGCGGCTGAGCCCCGAGCAGTATCAGATACTCCGCCGCGCCGGCACCGAACGCGCCTTCACCGGCCAGTATGATGGCAATAAGGCGGAGGGTGAATATATCTGCGCCGGTTGCGGCGCGCCGCTGTTCAGCTCGGACAATAAATACAATTCCGGATCGGGCTGGCCGAGCTACACCGAGCCAGTTGCCCCCGATGCGGTCGAGGAATTGCGGGATGCAGCGCATGGCATGGTGCGTACCGAAGTGCGCTGCGCCAAATGCGAAGGTCACCTGGGACATGTGTTTCCCGACGGACCCGGTGAGAACGGGTTGCGCTATTGCATCAACAGCGCCTCGCTGGATTTCAAGCCGAAAGCGTAGAATTTCTCGCCACAGCGCAAATCGGGGGAGGATCGGCGCTTGGGCTTTTGCCCTGGCGGTTCAGCCTGTGTTAGGCGGCGGAGATGCAGTTGCCGGATAAATCAGCGGGCGCCGCGCATCCGGCGGAGGATTTTGACGTCTGATGGCACGCAACGACGATCTGCGCCGGCCGGTAAAACATCGTTCGCCCGCGCAGCGCCCCGCCGCCAAGAAGCGCGGCTGGTTCCGCCGGCTGTCGGTCTGGTCGATGGCAATAGGCCTGCTTGGCCTGATGCTGGTGATGGTTGCGGTCGGCATCACCGCCCAGTCGCTGCCCAGCTTCGGCCAGCTTCGGAGCGCCCAGGTCGGCGCGCAGATGGTTGTCGTGCGCGCGCGCGATGGCACCGAGCTGGTCAGTCTGGGGCCGAGCTACGGGCGCTGGCTCGATTACGAGAGCATCCCGCCAGTAATGAGAGCCGCGATGGTCTCGGTCGAGGATCGCCGCTTCCGCTCGCATATCGGCATCGATCCGATCGGTATCGCTCGCGCCTTGTGGGTGCGCGTGCAAGGCGGCGATGGCCGCTGGCAGGGCGCCTCGACGATCACCCAGCAGCTGGCCCGCACCGTGTTCCTCAACAACAACCGCACCTTCGCCCGCAAATTTCGCGAGGCCGTGCTGGCGCTGGCGCTGGAGTGGCGGTTTTCGAAGGATCAAATCCTCGAGCTCTATCTTAACAAAGTCTATTTTGGCGGCGGGGCTTATGGGGTCGATTCGGCGGCGCGCAAGTTCTTCGGCCATCCCGGCACCGATATATCGCTGCCTGAAGCGGCGATCATTGCCGGTCTGGTGAAAGCTCCGTCGCGTTTTTCACCAACGGCCGATGCCAAGGCGGCGATCAAGCGGGCCAGAACGGTGCTCGCGGTATTGTTGGCTAATGGTACGATCTCGGCTGCGGAGGCCGCCTCTGCGGACCTTGATGCGGTAAAGTTGGCGCCAGAAAAAGGCCAAAACGCGGTGCGCTATTTCACCGATTGGGCGCTCCCGCAACTCGATTTCCTGCTGCAGGATGTCGGTCAGCCGATCGAGGTGTGGACGACGCTCGACGTTTCCATGCAGCGCGCGGCGGCGGCTGCGGTTTCTCGCAATGTGCCCAAGGGCGCGCAGGGTGCGCTGGTCAGCCTTGACCGCGATGGGGCGGTGCTCGCGATGGTCGGCGGCACCGACTACGTCACCTCGAACTACAACCGCGCGACCAATGCGGTGCGCCAGCCGGGCTCGGCGTGGAAGCTGTTCGTCTATCTTGCCGCGCTCGAATCGGGGATGACCCCGAACGACCGGGTGGTTGATGAGCCGGTGACGATCGAGGGCTGGAGTCCGCATAATTCGGGCGGATCCTACGCCGGCGAGATCGATGTTCGTACTGCCTTCGCCTATTCGAAGAATACGGTTGCGGCCAAGCTTGGCAGCGAGATCGGCTTCGGCGCGATTGCCAGCATGGCGCGCCGCTTCGGCATTACCACGCCGGTCAATACCCTGCCATCGATGGTGCTGGGCACCTCGGATGTCCGACTGATCGACATGACCCGCGCCTTTGCCGCTGTCTCCGCCAAGGGCGCCGCGATCGAGCCCTACGGGATTTCCAAGGTGACCACCACCGCAGGCGAGGTGCTCTACACCCACCCCGCCATGCGGGCCCAGATGCTGGTGCCCCCCTATGTCGCGGCGGGGATCACCGACCTGCTGCAATCCGCCGTCGCCATCGGCACCGGTCGCGCGGCGCAGATCGGGCGCCCGGTTGCCGGCAAGACCGGGACCACCAGTTCGAACAAGGACGGCTGGTTCCTCGGCTTCTCGAGCGGCATCACCACAGGGGTGTGGATGGGCCGCGATGATGCCCGCCCGGTGCCCGGCCTGCAGGGCGGCTCCGCCCCGGCGCGGGCGTTTTCGGCCTATATGCGAGTGGCGGTAGCATCGCGGCCGGTGGAACAGTTCGATACCGAACTGAAGCTGCCCGACTGGCAGCTGGAGCCGGACGACGAAGTGATTTTCGGCGATCCGGACAATTATTCCTTCATCGACGAGAACGGCAACCTGATCGAGCCGGGGCAATCGCCGGGCCAGCAGGGGCCAAGCTCGCCGGGCGTTGAGCCGCCCCCGGGTTTCCAGGGACCTGACGCTAACAGCGGCCTGGTCCCGGTCGATCCCCCGGCTGCCGCCAACGATGAGTTTCTCGACGAGGCGACCGGGGATGAGCAGCGGTAGCCGTGCTGACGCCGGTTCATACCAACGTGCATTGACGGGAAGTCATATGCCCCTCCCCTGAAGGGGAGTGCTATCGCACCTGCAAAATCTTCGTCACCCTGAACTTGTTTCAGGGCCCATCGTGCCGCAAACTCGGAACTATCAAGATAGACGCCAACCGCGGCCTGCCCCGAAAACCACACTCCGGGTGCGCGGAGAAATGGGCCCTGAAACAAGTTCAGGGTGACGAAACCGAGGCAATTTTAGCAAATGCGATCGACCCCTCCCCCGCGGGGACCGGGAGGGAAAGTAGCGAACTGACGACTGGCCGAGCGAGGTAAATATCAGCGCAGCCGGACCGGCACATAGGTCGCAGGCTGGCCGCGCCGCTGGACGCGGAGCAACAGGGCGGCCCGGTTGGCGGACTTCGCGGCGCGGATCGCCTGTTCCAGACCCGCCACCGTGGTGATCGTCTGGTAATTGGCGGAAAGCACGACGTCGCCGCGTTGCAGCCCCTTGGTGCCCGAATCGGACGAAGGATCGACAGCGTTGATCACCAGCCCCTTGGTATCTTCGCTAAAGCCCAGCTGACGGGCGATCTGCGGGGTCAGCGGCAGCAACGACAAGCCAAGCGCCCGCTCAGACAGGCCTTCGCCCTCACGCTGCGGCGTGCGGGTGTTGAACGGGTCGTCCGGCTGGTTGGGCTTGGGGTCGAAAGTCTGTTGGGCGAGTTCCTCTTCACTCGGACGCTTGCCGACCGTAGCGGTCACTGTCATGCGGCGGCCGTCGCGGATGAGTTCGATCGGAATGCGGGCGCCCGGCGCGATATTGGCGACGATGTAGGACAATGTCTGATCGCGGCCGACTTCCTTCCCGGCAACCTTGAGGACGACGTCGCCCGGCTGGATCCCGGCCAGGGCGGCCGGCTTGCCCGGCTCGACCGTCTGGACGAATTCACCGTGATTATGCGGGACGCCTACCGAATCGGCCAGATCTTCGCTCAGCGGCTGGATACGCACGCCAAGATAGCCGCGCTCGATTACCTGTCCCGCCCGTAGCCGTTCGACGATCGGCGCGGCGATCTCTGCGGGGATGGCGAAACCGATACCGACGCTGCCGCCGGTCGGCGAGAAGATCGCGTTGTTGATGCCGATCACCTGCCCCTTCATGTCGAACATCGGCCCGCCCGAATTGCCGCGGTTGATCGAAGCATCGGTCTGCAGATAGCGGTCATAGGCCGAGCCGCTGCCGGTGTTCCGGTAAACCGCCGAAATGATGCCCGATGTCACCGAACCGCCAAGGCCGAAGGGGTTACCGATGGCGATCACCCAGTCGCCAACCCGGGCGCTGCGCGAATCACCGAAGCGGACGAACGGCAGGGGCCGGGCCGAAATGATCTTCAGTACCGCCAAATCCGATGCGGCGTCGCGGCCGATCAGTTTGGCGGGATATTCGGTGCCGTCGGGCATCGTTACGGTGATCGATTCAACCTCGCCCTGGCCTTCGGCGGTGATCACATGGTTGTTGGTGACCACGTAGCCGTCGGGCGAGATGATAAAGCCGGAGCCGAGCGACTGGGCCTCGCGTGTCTGCGGGCCCTGGCTCTGCCCGGCGCCGCCGCCAAACAGTTCCTCGAAAGGTGTGCCGGCGAAGGGGTTGGCGCTCGCCACCCGCACGCGCTGCCGGGTCGATATGTTGACGACGGCGGGCTGCAATTGCTGGGTCAGATCGGCAAAGCTGGCGGGAGCGCCGGCGCGCGGGACAACCGCCTGGATCTGTTGCGAATCGTTCTGCGCGACCTGAGCCCCGGCGGGGAGGCCGGTGGTGAGGGACAGGGCGGCTCCGCCCAGCAGCAGGGCGGCGGTGACTCCATAAGCATATCGCACGGGCTTCACGTCCTTCAGCTTCCTTCGAATACGGCGCGAGACCGCGCCTTCATGTAAGTACCCCGATTGCAGCTTCCAAGGCTTAACCGGAATTGAATGCCGCGCCCCAATCGCGGTTCAGCGACCCTTGAATTGGCGCAAATAGTCGTTGTCCGGCGACAGGATGATGGTGCTGGCCGATTTGTTCTCGGGATCGGCGAAGGTCGTGTCATAGCTCTTCATCGCCCGGTAGAAATCGTAGAACTGCGCATCCTTGTTGAACGCGGTGGCATAGATGTTGGCCGCCCGCGCTTCGGCCTCGGCACGAATGATCTGCGCGTTGCGCTGGCCCTCGGCGCGGATCGTCGTTGCCTCCTGCTCGCGGGTGGCCTGCATGCGGGCGAAGGTGCTTTCCTGCGCCCCGGCGGGAAGATCCGCACGCTTGATCCGCACATCGATCACCTGGGCGCCGTATTCGCGGGCCTCGCGATCGAGGTTGCGGCGGATATTGAGCATTGCCGCGCCGCGGTCGGCGGTCAACAGCGACTGGAAGGTGCGTTTGCCGAGTTCCTGGCGCAGCACCGAGGTAAGGATCGGCTGGAGTTGCTCCTCGACCCGCTCGCTCGTGCCGGCGGTGCGAACCATTTTGACCGGATCGATGATGCGGAACCGGGCGTAGGCATCGACCACCAGCCGCAGCTGATCGGTCGACAGCACTTCCTGCGGCTGCATGTCGACCGAAAGGATGCGCTTGTCGATCCGCACCAGCCGCTCGAAGAACGGAATCCGCCAGCTGAGGCCCGCCCCGGTCTCGCCGAACGGGACTTCGGGACGGAAGCGGTTGATCACCCGTGCGGGATCGCCGAG
>JAYVWX010000039.1:0-5797 GCA_043785715.1 Novosphingobium sp.
TATCAGGGTTTCGCCGCGCCTATGCAGCACTTTCGGTCGGAGCAAGGGCAGTGGGCCCGCGCCTCGCTTTCGACCGCCGCTAGTCAGGCCGCCCGAGTCGCTCTGCGGTAGGCCTCGGGATCCTGCACGCGAATCCGCTCGACTTCGCGCTCGACCTGGCCGGTGTGCACCTCGACCGCAGGCCGCTGATTCGACAGGTCGATATCCGGCGCCATCGGCCCGTCCGTTCTGACCCCGCCCAGCGCGACCTTGAGGAATTCCAGCGGCCGCCGCATCGAATCGGCCGCGGCGGTGCCCTCAAACCCGCAATGCACCATGCAATCGGCGCATTTCTCGTATTTGCCGACGCCGTAGAGGTCCCAGTCGGTGCCTTCCATCAGCTCGGCGAAGCTCTCGACATAGCCCTCACCGACCAGATAGCACGGCTTCTGCCAGCCGAAGACAGTGCGCAGCGGCATCGACCAGGGGGTGCATTCATAACTGCGGTTGCCGGCGAGGAAATCGAGGAACAGCGGCGAATTGGTGAATTTCCACGCCTTGCCGCCAGACTTCTTGGAGGTTTTCCCAAGACGGAACAGGTCGCGGAACAAGGTCTTGGTCCGCTCGCGGTTGAGGAAATGCTGCTGGTCGGGCGCGCGCTCATAGGCATAGCCGGGCGAGATCGTCGTCTCGACCCCCAGCGCCGCCATCTCGTCGAGGAAGACGGCCAGCCGCGCCGGGTCGGCGCCGTCGAATACGGTGCAATTGATCTGGGTGCGGAAGCCTTTGTCGAGCGCCAGCTTGATCGCTGCCATGGCCGTTTCATAAACCCCGTCCTGGCAGACCGAAGCATCGTGCATCTGCCGGTCACCGTCGAGATGGACCGACCAGGTAAAGTAGGGCGAGGGCGTGTAGTCGGCGATTTTCTTCTTCAACAGCAAGGCGTTGGTGCACAGGATGACGAATTTCTTGCGCGCGATGAAGCCCTTGACGATTTGCGGCATGTCGCGGTGCAACAGCGGCTCGCCGCCCGCGATCGACACCGCCGGCGCGCCGCATTCGTCGATTGCCGCCATACATTCGTCATACGACAACCGCCGGTTGAGGATGGCGTCGGGATAGTCGATCTTGCCGCAGCCCTTGCAGGCAAGGTTGCAGCGCAGCAGCGGCTCCAGCATCAGCACCAGCGGATAGCGGCCGCCCTTGATCTGGTTGCGGACGGCGTGGGCGCCGATGCGCAGAACTTGGATCAGGGGCAGGGTCATCGCGGCAATTGTCTTCCTGTTGCTTCGCGGCCATCCGGGGCAGCGGAAGCTTGCTGGGCCTTGGGCGGGCGCCCCCTGCCAGTTTGATCGCGGCGTTCCTTTGACCGAATTCCGGCCAAAATTCAAACGTCCAAATTGAGTGATGCCCTCTTACGGTTTGCGTCGTTCTCGCCTGGCGGTTTGATCGGTAGATCGCGGCGTTCATCCGCACTACAGGCGAACAGTGATAAACACGCCAGCTCAATCTGGATGGAGCACGATGAAAAGCACTCTCTTGGCCTCGATAAGCCTTGCGCTAGCCGTAGGATCGCCCCCGGCGCTGGCGCAGGCCGCCGATCCTGCGACCAGTTCGGTGCAGGCCCTTCAAAGCGGCCTCTTGAGCATCATGCGGGCTGGAAGCGGAGCGGGCCAAGCCGGCCGGGCCCGGATGATCGCCCCGGCAATCGACCGCGCCTTCGACATTCCCTTGATGACCCGGCTCGCCGTCGGCCCGGCCTGGACGGGAATCCCCGCCCGCGATCAGGCGGCGCTGGTGGCAGCCTTCCGATCGCTGACGATCGCGCAGCATGCCAAGAATTTCGACAGTTTCTCGGGTGAGCGCTTCACCATCGCGGGGACCGAGACCAGGGGCGCCGACAAACTCGTGCGGACATCGCTTATCAGTCCCGGCGGTTCGTCCGAGGCGCTGCATTACCGGCTGCGGCTAAGCGGCGGCAACTGGAAGATCATCGATGTCTATTACCGCAACGCAATCAGCCAGCTGGCGACCCGGCGCTCCGATTTCGCCCGTGTGCTCAAGACCGGCGGCGGCCCCGCGCTGGTCGCCCACCTCAACCGCCTTGCGGCCAAGCCGAGCTGAGCCTCAGCGCTTCGGCCGTGGCGGACCCTTGGCGCCGGTAAAATAGCGCAGGTTGAAGCGAATCCTGGCATCGGTCCCGCCATGGCCGAACACCGCATCGCGCCACTTCGGCGGGCTCAGTACAATCCGCGCATCGCGGGAAAAGCCGACGCCTTCTTTGGGTATGCCGAACATCCCGCGGTCGATATCGCCGTTGGCGTTCTCATCGTGAAATGCCTGCGCGGCATAGTCGCCGCGGGGTACATTGGGCACGATCACCCGCGTCGTCCCAGCCTGCGCCACCGCTTCGCCATGATGGATGCAGCCATCCTTGAGAAAGCGGTTTTGCGGACAGATATCGACAAGCACCCGGCCCCGCGCCGAGCGGACGTTGCCGACATCGACAGTGATCGAACCAGCGGCGGCTTGCGCCATGGCCAGCGCTATCAGGATGCTCATGATCGGGCGATTTCACCTTTTACTGGGCGGTACTATGCTGTGAACCACAGGATGTTCCAGGCAGCGATAGCCAGCTCCAGTAAAACTGACGATGAACGACCGCCCTCAGTCGCCCGCGGCGACGAAGGCCAGACCCGCGGATTTCCCGTCGCTCCACCGTACTTCAGCCGGCATCAGGGTGCCATCCTCAAGTTCGACGACGAGCGAAGCGGCATCGGCAATGCCGGGAAGCGCATCGCCCATCAACCCGCCCGCCGATATGTTCTGGATGGCGAACGGATGGAGCGAACCGTCGATATGAAGGGCAATTACCCGTCCTTCGGTGGCGATCCGCTCTTCGCCCCACCGTTCCTTGCCCTTGGCCGGCGGTTTGCCGCCCTCGATGACATGGAGTGCAATTGCCTTCCTGCCTACCGGATCGAAACCCGCCTGATGGGCTTCGTTCATCGGCAACGCCGTCCCGCAAATGCCGCATTCCGCCGATACCCGGCCGACATACCATTGCGATTGACCGCAGCCAGGACAACGGTTCACCTCGCCGCGCCAGAACAGAACCTGATAGCCGCGAGCCGAAAGGTCCAGCTGGAAGGTCTTTTTCGGAGCGGGGGCGGCACTGGCTTTCATAGTTCGGTTCGCTTTCGATGGCTGTTCGTGGCCACTATCTTGATCTGGCATCGTTTTTGCGGAAAACTGGATCCCACATACTTCGCACCATGCTCACGCGATGGTTACGATTCGATTGATTGCCATTATTTTGACGGCCGCACGCCGTGTGCTTGCCTGCCCCCTCGCCAAATGGACGTGCGCTGGCGAAGCGGCAGGATCAACAGCGACTGGCGGACAGGGTGTCCGCCTAACTGGCGTCCCAATCAGTCCTGGTAAGCCCGTCTATCCCGCATAAATCCTAAAGATTTTGGCGAGCATCATCGGCAACCGTCCGAATGCGTCCCATTGCGTTCCCATAAATCCAAGCTATTATCGGGGAGCGGTTATGGGAACGGAAGGTTCGGCGGATGCCTCGGAAGCTAAACTATGCCCTGACGCCATTGGCGGTGAAGAACGCCAAGCCCGGCCGCCATGCGGACGGCGGGGGGCTGCATTTGCTGGTGAAGGAAACCGGGGCTCGCTCTTGGGTCTATCGCTTCATGCTGGGCGGCAAGTCCCGCGATGTTGGCTTGGGCGCGGCTGGGCAGGGCGCAATTTCCCTGTTGGCTGCCCGCGATCTCGCATCGGCGTTGCGGCTCAAGGTGAAGGCGGGGATCGATCCCCTCGATGAACGCCAGCGGGAGGCCGCAGATGGCCTTGCAGCGGCTCAGGCGGCGCAGATAGCCCGAATCACCTTCAAAGCCGTGGCAGAGGCCTATGTCGCCGCCAATGAGGGAAGCTGGCGGAATGCCAAACATCGCGCGCAATGGGCTTCGACGCTGGCGGCCTATGTCTATCCGGTGATTGGCGACCTTCCGGTTGCCGACGTTGGCACGGCGCACGTTCTCCAGATTTTGGAGCCGATCTGGAAGGCGAAGCCCGAAACCGCCAGCCGCATCCGGGGACGGATTGAAACCGTGCTCGATGCCGCCAAGGCGCGGGGATACCGGGAAGGCGAAAACCCTGCCCGATGGCGCGGCCATATCGCGCAAATCCTCCCTGCCCGGAGCCGTCTGTCGCGCGGCCATCATCCCGCCTTGCCCTATGAACAGGCCCCGGCGTTCTTCAAGGCTCTAAGGCAGCGTGAAGCCATAGCCGCGCTGGCACTGGAATTTACCATCCTGACAGCGGCGCGCACCAGCGAAACACTTGGGGCGACATGGGGCGAAGTCGATCTCGACAAGGCCGTCTGGACAATACCAGCCGCGCGCATGAAGGGCGGCAAAGAGCATCGCGTTCCCCTGTCACCGCGCGCTACCGAAATTCTGGACACGGTCAGACCGCTCGATAGTGATTGGCTGTTTACGGGAAGCAGGGGCGGCGCGCTTTCGACTATGGCGATGGCCATGCTCATGCGCCGGATGCACGGAAGCGATTTGAAGACAGGCGGCGAAGGCTGGCTCGATCCAAAGCAAAAGCGGCTGGCAACACCGCATGGTTTCCGTTCTACATTCCGGGATTGGGCAGACGAGCGGACGGGATACCCGCATGAAATGAAGGAAATGGCGCTGGCGCATGCGATCGGCAACAAGTCAGAGGCGGCTTACCGGCGCGGCGACATGTTCGATAAGCGGCGGCGGCTCATGGCCGATTGGGCAGCCTATTGCGCCACGCCAACCGCCAAGGCTGCCAATGTGACGCCCATTCGCAGTGCAGAGGCCTGAGAGCTGTTCCCCTGACTTGGTGCGCCACCTTGACATATACGGGCAACCCGCATAGATATAGCCATGCAATTTGAGTGGGACGAAGCAAAGAGCGACGCCACGCTGGAACGGCGCGGTTTCGATTTTGCCTATGCCGCGTTGCTTTTCGACGATCCTTGGCGGATCGAGCGCGAAGACGCCCGGCAGGACTATGGCGAGGCGCGCTGGCAGACCATCGGCGAGATTGAGGGCCGCGTCTTTCTGGTGGTTTACACGCCGCGAGAGGCAGCGGTCCGGATCATCTCTGCCCGCCGCGCGCATGACAATGAGGAAAGGACCTATCGCAATGCCAGGCAAGAGCGCCAGCCCAGTGACGGCTAACGGCAAAGCCATGCGCCCGCGTGTCGATCTGGCACGGTTGGACGCTCCCGCCGCTTTCACGCCCGATGCCGATAGCCCCAAGCTCACCATGCGCCAGTTGAAGGAAATGGCTCCGCCCATGGCTGCAAGGCCGGTCGATGTTGCCGCCGTGCGCAAGCGGCTTGGCGTTTCTCAGGGAGTGTTTGCCCGCAAGTTTGGCCTGTCTGTCGGCACTGTCCGCGATTGGGAACAGGGCCGTTCGCAGCCCGACGGCCCTGCCCGTGTCTTGCTGCATGTGATCGACCGCGAGCCGGAAGCCGTGGAACGGGCGCTGGCGGCGTAACCCCTAGGCGGGGATAGGCAGGCCAGCCGACAAGCGCGCTTCCCACGCGTTTCCTCGCCACCCTTTGGGAGCCGTTGAGGGAGGCGGAATGGACGATCTACCGGCGCTTGAGCACGCGTTTTACATCGCTAGGCAGCAACTAGAAGCGCGCGTCGCGTCAGGCGATCTCGCGGGGGCCTATGACAAATGGCTCAGGCTCATGCATGTGGAGGGCGTCGAATATAGCGGCGCGGTAAAATCTGGTGATATGCGCAGCGCAGCAATG
>JAYVWX010000040.1:0-3172 GCA_043785715.1 Novosphingobium sp.
AGCATATAGGCCGCGCCGAGGATGATCCCGGTGGTGCAGACCGCGGTGACCCAGCTCGAAAACTGGTAGATACCCGCCAGCGCGAGGAACTCGCCGACGAAACCGCTGGTGCCGGGCAGGCCGACGCTGGCCATCGTGAACAGCATGAAGAACAGCGCGTACTTGGGCATGTTGATCGCGAGCCCGCCGTAGCGGTCGATCTCGCGGGTATGCAGCCGGTCGTAGATCACGCCCACGCTGAGGAATAACGCGCCCGAGACCAGCCCGTGGCTGAGCATGACAATCATTGCGCCTTCGATTCCCTGCCGGTTGAAGGCGAACAACCCGACCGTCACGATCCCCATGTGCGCCACCGAAGAATAGGCGATCAGCTTCTTCATGTCGTGCTGCACCAGCGCGACCAGGCTGGTATAGACCACCGCGACCATCGACAGCGCGAAGATCACCCAGGCGAGCTGCGCCGAGGCCTCGGGGAACATCGGCAGCGAAAAGCGGATGAAGCCGTAGCCGCCCATTTTGAGCAGCACGCCCGCCAGGATCACCGAGCCCGCGGTCGGCGCCTGCACATGCGCGTCGGGCAGCCAGGTGTGCACCGGCCACATCGGCATCTTGACCGCGAAGCTGGCGAAGAACGCCAGCCACAGCCAGGTCTGCGCCTGCGGGTCGAAATCATAGGCCATAAGCGTGGGGATGTCCGGGGAGCCGGCCTCATTGACCATCCACAGCATCG
Source organism: Novosphingobium sp. (assembly GCA_043785715.1). Classification (GTDB taxonomy): domain Bacteria; phylum Pseudomonadota; class Alphaproteobacteria; order Sphingomonadales; family Sphingomonadaceae; genus Novosphingobium. The sequence continues at coordinate 731 of JAYVWX010000040.1, forward strand.
CGATAAGCATCAGCACCGAGCCGAGCAGGGTGTAGAGGAAGAATTTGTAGCTCGCGTAAATCCGCTCCGCCCCGCCCCAGATGCCGATGATCAGATACATCGGGATCAGCCCGGCCTCGAAGAAGATGTAGAACAGGAAGATGTCCTGCGCGGTGAAAACGCCGATCATCAGCGTTTCCATCAGCAGGAACGCGGCCATATATTCGCCGACCCGTTTGTCGATCGAATGCCAGCTGGCGCCGATGCAGATCGGCATCAGGAACACCGTGAGCATGAGCAGCATCAGCGCAATGCCGTCGATGCCAAGGGCCCAGCTGAACCCGGCAAACAGCGGAACCCGCTCGGTAAACTGCCACTGCGCGCCGCCGATATCGTAATTGGCCCAGAGCAGGATGCCGAGCGCCAGAACCGCAAGGGTGGCCGCGAGCGCGATCATGCGCGCGGTCTTCGCCTCGGACAGCAGGCAGGCGAACGCCGCCGCCAGCGGCACCAGCAGCATCAGTGACAGGATGGGAAACCCGCTCATGCAAACTTGCCCCGGAAGCCGATCATCGCACCAACACCCAGCTGACCGCGCCCACCAGCCCCATGAGCATCACCAGCGCATAGGAATAGAGGTATCCAGTCTGCACTTTCTGGGCGAGGCGCGAGCCTTGCACCACCACCCAGGCGGCGCCGTCCGGGCCGAAGCGGTCGATGATGCCGACATCGCCTTGCTTCCACAACAATCGCCCGATCCAGAACGCCGGGCGCACGAACAGGAAATCATAGAGCTCGTCGAAGTACCATTTGTTGAACAGGAACCGGTAGAGCACCCCCGCCTGGGCAGTGAAGATCGCGGGGAATTCCGGCCGGCGGATATAGGCGTACCAGGCCACGGCAAAGCCGGTCAGCATAACCGCGAAAGGCGCCCATTTTACCCATAGCGGCACTTCATGCATGGCGTGGATCAGATGTTCGCTGAAGGCCAGGCTGCCCTTCCAGAATTCACCTTCACCGTCGCTGATGAAGGAATGGTGGAACAGGAATCCGGCGAGCACCGCACCGGTCGCCAGCACGGCGAGCGGCACCAGCATGGTCAGCGGGCTTTCGTGCGGGTGGTAACCGGCAGTGCCGACCGGGTTCGAGACGTGTTCGCCGTGACCGGCTTCTTCGTCGGGATTTTCATGCTGCCCGTGCACCGCGTGCTGGATATGCTCCGACCCCGCCCAGCGCGGCGTGCCCCAGAAGGTGAGGAACATCAGCCGCCAGCTGTAAAAGCTGGTCAGCAGCGCCGCGAAAATGCCGATGACGAAGGCGAAGCTGCCCAGTTCGCGTCCGCTGGCATAGGCCGCCTCGAGGATCGAATCCTTTGAATAGAAGCCGGCGAAGCCGAACACATCGACAATGCCGACGCCGGTGATCGCCAGCGTGCCGGCCATCATCGCCCAGAAGGTCAGCGGTATTTGCTTCCGCAAACCGCCGTAGAACCGCATGTCCTGCTCGTGATGCATCGCGTGGATCACGCTGCCGGCGCCGAGGAACAGCAGCGCCTTGAAGAAGGCGTGGGTGAACAGATGGAACATTGCCGCGCCATTGGCGCCGACGCCGGCGGCAAAGAACATATAGCCGAGCTGCGAACAGGTTGAATAGGCGATCACCCGCTTGATGTCCCACTGGCAGGTGCCGACGGTGGCGGCGAAGAAGCAGGTAGCGGCGCCGATGAAGGTGACGAAACCGAGGGCGGCCGCGCTGGTCTCGAACATCGGCGACAACCGGCAGACCATGAACACGCCGGCGGTCACCATGGTCGCGGCATGGATCAGCGCCGAGACCGGGGTCGGGCCTTCCATCGCGTCGGGCAACCAGGTGTGCAGGCCCAGCTGCGCCGATTTGCCCATCGCGCCGATGAACAACAGCACGCACAGCACGCTCATCGTCTCGAAGCGGTAGCCGAGGAAGCCGATGGTCGATCCCGCCATGGCTGGCGCGGCGGCAAGGATTTCGGGGATCGAGACGGTATCGAACACCAGATAGGTGCCGAATATGCCCAGCATGAAGCCCAGATCGCCAACGCGGTTGACGACGAAGGCCTTGATCGCGGCGGCGCTGGCCGAAGGTTTGCGGAACCAGAACCCGATCAGCAGATAGGAGGCCAGGCCGACCCCCTCCCAGCCGAAGAACATCTGGACCAGGTTGTCGGCGGTCACCAGCATCAGCATGGCGAAGGTGAACAGGCTGAGGTACGCGAAGAAGCGCGGCTGGTCCGGGTCCTCCTCCATATAGCCCCAGCTGTAGAGGTGGACCACGGCGGAGACCGTGGTGATCACCACCAGCATCACCGCCGTCAGCGTATCGACCCGGAGCGCCCAGGCGGCGTTGAGCGAGCCGGAACGGATCCAGTCGAACACCGGGACAACCTGGGCTTCGGCGGTACCAGCAAGAAAGCCAATAAAGATCGGC
>JAYVWX010000041.1:0-2302 GCA_043785715.1 Novosphingobium sp.
CCGATTCGTTGCCGCCATCCCAGGCAATGCAGGCGCTGCCAAGCGGAAGCCTGAGTTCAACCTTGTCAGGCAGCACCAGCACCGGCGTATGAACGGAAAGCGCCAGTTCGCCAGCCAGGGCGCTCGAGCGCGACAGGATCACGACATCGGCCAGCCGTGACGCCGAAGCCAGGGCATCGAGCGGATCGGATTCGCTGTGCACCACATCGAAGGGCACATCCTGACTGGCCAGTTGCTGTTCGATCGCATGGCCGTGCGCATCGTCATCGGCCAGCGCTTCCTTCATCGCATCGCTCGCGACATAGGACATGCCCATCGGGTCCATCGCGACATAACGGCTGATTGGCGTATCGACCAGAACCGTGACATGGCCGCCGTTTGCCCGGGCCAGCGACAGGCCGGTTTCCAGCCGAGCGTCCATCGAAGGGCTGCGATCAGCATAGACCAGAATTGAACGCATTGACTGTCTCCACATTGCAATGTGCGGACAGTCTCACCTTTGCGAGAGGGGTGCCATGATTAAAATCAAAACTCGGCTTGAAACTTGTCAACCGCCCAGCAGGGCACGCGCCGCCACAACGCAAGGCGCCAGCCGCTCGCGCGGACCAAGGCCCTGCTCGGCGAGCGACCGGATCGGGATCTCGAGGCTGACCACCACATCGGCGGGCAGCAGCCTCACGAATTCGCGCAGCGGCAATTCGCCCTCCCCCGGCACCATGCGCTCAAACAGGGCCTCTTCCATATAGGTCTCGAAACGCCGCTTCCACGGCACGTCGCACAGCTGAACATAGCCGATCAGCGCCGGATCGAGCTGGGCAAGCTGGGCCAAGGTGTTGCCCATCCGGAAATAGTGCATCGCATCGAGCATCAGCGAGAAATTGCCCATGCCGATGCCGGCCACCATCGCCAGCGCCGCATCGACCAGCCCGTAAGGCCCGAGCGAACCCATCTCGGCGCTGACCAGCAGGCCCCGCTCCTCGGCCATTTGGGCGAGCACGGCAAAGCCCTCGATGGTGCGCTGCAAATCCTTGTCGAGGCTGACGCAGGCGATCCGCGTCGCGCCGAGGTCGCAAACCAAATCGAGATCGGCGGCGCAGGCGCGGATATCGTGGTCGGGTACCAGGGCGAAGCCTTCGACCATACCGATGGCCACGCCCCGGTCGCCGAGCGCCGAAACCATCGACCGGCGCAGCACGGCATCGTCTCGCAACGACCAGCCCGGATAATTGTGCGGATTATAGCCCGCCATCGGCGCAAGCGCGATGCCGACATGGCCGCAGCCGAGATCGGCGGCGAGGTCCACGAATTCCACCGGCGGCATGCCGAAGGTGCTGAGGCGATCGATGCCGAGCCTGTTCATCGTGCCATTCTCCCCGCGCAGCCTGAGTGTTTGGCCGGGCGGCCACAAGGTCAAGTGCCACTGCTGATTTACATCAATGCAATGCCGCGTGATGGCTTGGCAATTGCGGTGCAGGCGGGCTTGGTCTAACGGCGCGCAACGCCCCGAGGAGGCCCGATGAACAAGTTATATCCCAATGCCCAGGTCGCGCTCGATGGTCTGCTCAAGGACGGGCTGCTGATTGCCTGCGGCGGCTTCGGCCTTTGCGGCATTCCCGAGCGGCTGCTGGGTGCGGTGCAAGCGAGCGGGGTCAAGGATCTGACCTTCGCTTCGAACAACGCCGGGATCGACAACGAAGGCATCGGCAAGCTGCTGCGCACCCGGCAGGTGACGAAAATGATCGCCAGCTATGTCGGCGAAAACAAGGAGTTCGAACGGCAGTATCTGGCGGGCGAGCTGGAAGTCGAATTCTGCCCGCAAGGCACTCTGGCCGAGCGCATGCGGGCGGGCGGCGCTGGCATTCCCGGCTTCTATACCAAGACCGGCGTCGGCACTTTGGTGGCCGAGGGCAAGGAAGCCAAAGAGTTCGATGGAGAGGAATATATCCTCGAGCGCGGCATTGTCGCCGATCTGGCGCTGGTCAAGGCCTGGAAGGCGGACGAAAGCGGCAACGTCGTGTTCCGCAAGACCGCGCGCAACTTCAACGTTCCGGCGGCAACCTGCGGCAAGGCCTGCGTGGTCGAGGTCGAGGAAATCGTGCCGACCGGCACTTTCGATCCCGACTGCATCCACCTGCCCGGCGTCTACGTCCAGCGGATGATCCTGGGCGCGCCCTACGACAAGAAGATCGAGTTCCGCATGGTGCGCGAGCGCGAGGCGGCGTGAGAGACGGCGGTGCCTGGCTGACCGTGGGCGGATGTCTCAGCCTGGTCGCAGCGCTCGCCCATCTGGCGACGATTGCGG
>JAYVWX010000042.1:0-9344 GCA_043785715.1 Novosphingobium sp.
CGCCGCCGCCTCCGCCGGATGACCAATGCGCTCGACAGGCAGTGCGATCCCCCGGGTCGCGGCGGCAGCGGCGAGCAGGCGCGCGCCGCCGCCTGCGAAAAATGGCGGCAAGCCTTCCTCAAGCCGCCGCGCCCAGGCTTCGGCAAGCAGCTCCGGTCCGACCCCGGCCGGATCGCCCAGTGAGACGGCGAGCGGCGCGATCATGCCGGGCGCGCGCCGGTCAATTGTAGTCGATCACCGCGTCGCGGCGCAGATCGCGCAAATACATCTGCGCCCGCTTGTTGACCCGGTCCTCTTCCATCTGCGTCATCAGCTCGTCGAAATTCGGGCCAGCGGCGGATTTGGGATCGTCGCGGCCGCACAGCATCAGCACGCGCACGCCTTCTTCGAGCGAGCCGAACGGCGGCGAGGTTTCGCCGACCGAGAGCGTGAGCACCGCCTGCTGCAACGGCCCCGGCAGATCGCGCGCCTTAACCTGATCGTTGGTCACGACCTGGGCGCCTTGCTGGGCCGCCACCGCATCGACCTGACCGCAGCCGCGCGCCTGTTTCATCGCGGTGGCAAATTCGCCGGCCTTTTTCTGGGCAGTCGCCGCTGTGGTGCCGGGCGGGAAATTGATCGACACCTGCTTGAGCGCCAGCAATGCATCGCGCGGATCGGCGGTCAGCACCTGACGCTTGTCGATCAGATAGATGATCGAATAGCCGCCTTGCAACTCGATCGGCCCAACCAGCTGGCCAGTCCCCAGCTCGCGCGCCGCGGTGCCGAGTTCGGTAGGCAGCTGTTCGAGCCGCACCCAGCCAAGATCGCCGCCGACCGCCGCGGTCGAGGCCTGCGAATACTGCCTTGCGTAGGCAACGAAACTTCCGCCCTGGCGCAGCTGTTCAACAATGCGCTTGGCGTTTGCCGCCACGCTCGGCTTTGATTCGGGCGTGGCCGCCAGAAAAATCTCGCCGATCCGGTATTCCTCGGTGCCCTTGGCCGCTTTCAGCCGCTCGACCAGCTCGCGAACTTCCTCGTCAGCGACATTGACGAAGGGCTGGACATTGCGGCGCAGCAGCCGCTGCCACGAAAGTTCACCGCGGATCTGGCGTTTGAGCGAGGCGGGCGAGGAACCGATGCGGGCGAGATAGGCGTCCATCGCCTTGGTGTTCTGGCCAAAATTCTGCTTGGCGACCCGAGCATAGCTCTGCTCGATCTCCGCATTCTCGACTTCGATGTCTGACGCCTTTGCGGCCTGGATTTGCAATGTTTCGTCGATCAGATTGCGCAGCACCTGCAACCGCAGGCGCTGGACTTCTTCGGCCGCCAGCTTGTTGTCGTTGGCCGCGAGGATCAACGCGAGCCGTTGGTCGACATCGGTACCGGTGATGATGTCACCGTTGATAACCGCAGTGGCGCGGCGAACGTTGGGATCGTTCTGACCGAAAACGGTGACATTGGCCGGAATCGAAATTTCGCCTTGTACGGACGGGCGCGCCGGAGCCGGAGGCGATAGATTCGCGGGAGGCGAGGCCTCGGCCGGCGACGATGCATTCTGCGCAGCCGCACCCGCTGTCACCGCCGCCACCAGGGTGGCGCCCAAAAACATGTTTCGAACAGTCTTCTTCACAGCCAGTTCAACCCTGTTTACGGCCCGGAAATCCGTCAGCCTGAATGCCGCCGTAAATGGTGCCGGCCGGCTTAACCTTAGCTGAGCGCGCCGATAGCGTGTTTGCCAGCCCATGCCAACGCCCGATGCTGCCTGGTCCCCGGACGCGTTTCAAACGCTCGCGCAAGATCAGCGGAAGCCGAGGTTGCGAAGGGCAACGCGGAATTCAAATGTATCGCCCTTCTGTGCATCGCCAGTGGTGACGAAGTCGCGCCGCCAGGTTACGCCGAACTCAAGGCAGTCGTCCTGATAGGCAACGCCGAGCCGGGTGCGCAACGGCTCGAAACCCTGCGGCAAAGGCTGCAGGCGGTTGGTGCTCTGGCCGATGTTGAACACGCCGGAGCCGAACAGCGACCAGTAGCGCCGAATCGCGATCCGCCCTGCCGCGCGCAGTTCCTCGCTGTCCTTGAGATCCTCGATTGCGGGCGAGACATTGCGGTCCAGCAGCGAGTAGCCGAGTTCCAGATAGGTCCGCTGATTGCCGATTGCGGCATCGAGTTCGTTGCGGCGGAAGGCGAAACTGTCCTTGTCGATGCGGAAGCGGTGGGTCAGCCTGACAAAGTTTTGGTACCGCACCTCGGTCCGCCCAACGATGTCCGAGCTCCGGCTGGAAAGACCAGTGCCTTCGGGCAGCAGTGTCGGCTTGCTGGTCAGCCGGAAGGACTGGCCAACCGTGGTCTTGATCCGCCAGCGCGGCGCATCGAACTGCCAGTCGATGCCATAGGTGAAGCGCACGCCGTCCTCGATCCGGTCGTAGCCAGGGAAGCGGTTGAGCGCGAAGAGGTTGCTGTCCTCCAGGTCGATGGCGCGTGAATCCTCGTTGGGCACCTCAAGATTGCGGATGGTCGGGCTGGCGACGATCTGGATGCGCGGGGTCAGCACCTGGGTGCCGTGGAACAGGTTGCCGAACAGGGGCCATTTGGCATCGAGCGCCGCCGTGGCGATACCGCGCGCCTGCCAGCCGGGATTGCCGCGATAAATTGCCGTCGCGGTCAGGTGGTTCGAATCGGAATGATAGGCATCGCCGCGAACCAGCGCCGTCAGCGTCAGTTCCTGGCCCATGTTGGTGATCCGCCGCATATCCCATTGCGCGCTGGCAAAGGCGCGCTGCGTATCCTGCCCGGCGGAACGGATGATCGCCAGGCTGTTCGCCTGCAATTGCAGCTGGCCGCCCAGCAGGGGGCCGGGAAAGCGGCGGCGATAGTCGATCGCCGGCAGGGCGATCGGCACCTGGCCCTGGCTGTCGCCCACCCGCAGCGTCTGCGTCGCCCAGCCGGCGATCGACAGATAGGAATGGTCGTCGATCCGCTCGACATCGACCATCGAGCGCAGCCGGTCGTCGCGGCTGATGTCGTAGCGGCGCAGGAAGGTGCGGTCGGTCGCGCGGCGGGCCGAGGCGGTCACGCTCCACTGCGGCGACAGCTGGAAACGGCCGTTTGCGAAGACATAGCCGCGGAAGTCGCGCTGCGAGGCGGAGCCGTCGTTCGATACCGGGATGACGTTGGAGCGCGTTGCATAGCCGGTAATCTGATAGGCGCCGGTTTCGGTAAGCGCGCGGTACTGCGCCGAGAGCATCGGCACCGCCTTGGTATAGACGTAAGCCGTCGCCGCGATGTCGCGGTTGTTGGCGAGCCGCTGGTAATAGGTCTCGCTGATTTCCAGCCCGTTGGACGGGGTGAAACGGAAATTCGGGATCAGCAGCCCGGAAATCGCCCGACCGTCGGTGGCGAAGGCGAGGCCAGGCAGCGGCATCAAGCGGATGCCGAACAGCTCAAGCCGGGCGCCGCGCATGCGGACGGTCTTCTTGTCCGGCGAATAGGTTACCTCGCGCGCGGTCACCCGCCAGCTCGGCTTCTTCGGACAACCGTTCTCGTCTTCCACCTCGCAGGCGGAATAGCTGGCATAGTTGAGCAGAATGTCGCCATTCGCCGCCCGCGCACCCGAAACCGCGGCAAGGCGCCCGCCTTCACGCAGGGCGAGCAGCATGTTTTCCATGGCGCCGGCGCGGAACGCATCGTTGAGTTCGACCTTGTCGGTGAACAGCTGGTTGCCATCCTGATCGACAATCCTGACATTGCCCGAGGCGAGGATCTGCCCGGTGGTCCGGTTCCACGAAACCGTATCCGCCTTGACCGATTGCGCATCCCGCCGCAGCACGACATTGCCGCGCGCGGTGATGGTGTCGGCGGTTTCCGCATACTCCAGACTGTCCGCCTCGAAATCGATGGCGTCGCTTTGCACTGCCGGCGCGGCTATCGCGGCGGGGATTTCCAGCACCTGCGCCTGCACCTGCTGGTTGCTCCCCGGCAGAAGCAGCAGTGCGATGACGAAACCGGTTCCATGGCGGACAGCCCGGAAGCCATGGAGTTGCAACAGGAACTGCGGCCCGGGGAGCATCGCTTGCCTATCGCATTGCCCGCGCCTAACTGCAATCCGCGCTCGGCGCAGTTTATCGCCTGACGGGCGAAGTTCGGTCAGCCGTTGCCGATGGGATACGCTGCCCGCCAGTTCAGGAGAGGTCATGCAGATCCAGTTTCTCGATGCGCCGCAGGATCCCGCACCGCGCCTGATCGCGCGCCTGGCGGGCGGCGATGCCTTGCCGGGCGATCTTGAGCCGGTGCTGGCGGAAGGCGCCAGGGCTGCCCGTTTCACCGGCAAGGGGGCGCAAATCCACGACGCTTTCGTCATGCGCGGCGGCAAGCTGGCCCGCGTGGCGCTGGTCGGCATTGGCGAGGCCAACGGGTCAGGGCGGACCGGCTCGATCGAGCGGGCCGGCGGGGCGCTGGCGGCGCGCTATCTTGCCTCGGGCGAAACCGCGCTGACCGTCGACTTCGCCGGCTCGGGCCTGTCAGCCCCTGAAAGCGCCGCCTTCCTGCTAGGGCTGCGCCTGCGCGCCTGGCGCCACGATGTCTACCGGACCAAGCTGCCCGAGGATCAGAAGCCGACGCTTACCGATATTTTCATCGTCAACCCGCCTGAGAATACCGAGGCGGAATGGCTGCGCGAAGAAGCGCTGGCCCAAGGCGTGGAGTTCACCCGTCAGCTCGTCACCGAGCCAGGCAACATCATCTATCCGGAAAGTTTCGTCGCACGCTGTGAGCAGCGACTGGCTGGAACCGGCATTGAAATACGGGTGCTGGATGAGGCGGCCATGCGCGATCTTGGCATGGGCGCGCTGCTCGGCGTCTCGCTTGGGTCGGCCCGACCGCCCCGCCTGCTGGCGCTGCAATGGCTCGGCGGCAAAGCGGGTGACAAGCCGACCGCCTTTGTCGGCAAGGGCGTGACCTTCGATACCGGCGGCATTTCGCTCAAGCAGCCTGCCGGCATGGAAGACATGAAGTGGGACATGGGCGGGGCCGGCGCGGTGGCGGGCGCGATGCTGGCGATTGCCGGGCGCAAGGCCAAGGCGAACGTCATCGGCATCTGCGGACTGGTCGAGAACATGCCCGATGGCGCGGCGCAGCGGCCGGGCGATGTCGTCACGTCGATGTCGGGCCAGACCATCGAGGTGATCAACACCGATGCCGAGGGGCGGCTGGTGCTGTGCGATGTGCTGACCTGGGTGCAGAAGGAATACGCCCCCGCCGCCATCGTCGATCTCGCCACGCTGACCGGGGCGATGGTCGCGGCGCTGGGCAGCGAATACGCCGGGGTGTTTTCGAACGACGACGCGCTAGCCGAGAAACTCGTCGGCGCCGGCACAGCCAGCGGTGACAAACTGTGGCGGTTTCCCTTGGGGTCCAGCTACGACAAGCTGATCGACAGCCAGATCGCCGACATCAAGAACGTCGGACCGCGTAACGGCGGCGCGATCACAGCCGCGCAGTTCCTCCAGCGCTTCATCGACAAGGGCCGCCCCTGGGCGCATCTCGACATCGCCGGCGTGGTCTGGGCCGACAAGCCGGGCGCGACCTGGGAGAAGGGCGCGACCGGCTACGGCGTGCGGCTGCTCGACCGCTATGTCCGCGACAATCTGGAAGGCTGACACGCAGCCCCGATGCGAGTCGATTTCTACCAGCTCAGCCGCGATACCGCCGAAGCTGCCCTGCCACTGATTGCCCGGGCGACGCTGAACGCGGGCGAGCGGTTGCTGGTCGTCTCGAGCGATGAGGCGCAACTCGGCCGGATCGGCGACGCGCTGTGGACCAGGCTGCCGGAGAGCTTCCTCGCCCACGGCCGGGCTGGAGCGCTGCACGAGGACCGGCAGCCCATCCTGCTGTCCAGCCAGCCCGAGCCCGGCAACGGCGCGCGGTACATGGCGCTGGCGGACGGCGTCTGGCGCGAGGGCGCGGCGCCATTCGCGCGGACTTTTCTGCTGTTCGGCGAGGCCACCCTTCAGGCTGCGCGCGATTGCTGGCGGATGCTCGGCGATCGCGACGGGGTGGAGCGCCGCTTCTGGAAACAGGACGGCGGCAAATGGGTCGAGGGCCCGTGACCGCCGAACTTGCGAGCCGAACCATTCCCCGCTAGGGGCGCGCCACTTCCCGAACAGCACATGTCAAGGACACAATTATGGCGGTTACCCGCACCTTTTCGATCATCAAGCCCGACGCCACCCGCCGCAATCTGACCGGTGCGGTCACCGCCAAGCTGGAGGAAGCCGGCCTGCGCGTCGTCGCGTCCAAGCGCATCCGGATGACGCAGGCTCAGGCCGAGAGCTTCTACGCGGTCCATAAAGAGCGACCGTTCTACGGCGATCTGGTCAACTTCATGACATCCGGCCCGGTGGTGGTGCAGGTGCTCGAAGGCGAGGATGCGGTGAAGCGCAATCGCGACGTTATGGGCGCGACCAATCCCGAGCAGGCCGACGAAGGCACGATCCGCAAGGCTTTTGCTGAATCGATCGAAGCCAATTCGGTTCACGGTTCGGACAGCGACGAAAACGCCGCGATCGAGATCGCCTGTTTCTTCAAGCCGGAAGAGATTGTCGGTTGATTGGATTCCCCTCCCGCTTGCGGGAGGGGCTAGGGGTGGGCCTGTTGTCGCACCTGTTCATGACAGGCCCACCCCCCAACCCCTCCCGTAAACGGGAGGGGAGCTTGCCATTTCCATTTGTAACACTCGCGCGCCCGCATTATCCTCCTCCGCAAAGGAGACGCGCGATGCAAGGCATGGGCAATACGGCGGGCGAGGACTGTCCGTTCGAATTCAACTTCGACGAGAAAAGTTTCAAGGTGGGTGACGTCGTCAGCTACCGCGTCACCGGCAGCCTTGACGGCTTTCCGTTCGTCGGCACGCTGGTCGAAGTGCATGACGACTTCGTGCTGATCGCCGGGGATCCCAACGAGCCCGGCCAACACTACCGCGGCACCCGCGAGAGCCGGCCGCTGGTGGAGTATTCGGAAATTTGAGGTGGTCGGTTTCGACAGAGGAAAATCGGCTATCCTCTCTCTTTTCCGCTGATCCTGTGCTATGCGTAGGTGCATCCGAGAAAAGGGACGCAGCCCTGATGGATGGGAGATCGCGCTATGACTTACTGGAAATTGAAAGGCAGGGAGCTAGCCAACTGCAATTGCGAATATGGCTGTAACTGCCAGTTCGGCGGCTTGCCCGACAAGGGCGGATGCCAGGCTGTTTTTGCCATGGCGATTGACGAAGGCATCCACGGTGAGACCGATCTTTCGGATTTGAACATTGCGGCGGTGTTTCGCTGGCCCGGCCCGATCCATGAAGGCAAGGGCGAATGCGCTGCCTTCGTCGATGAGCGGGCGGACGAATCGCAGCGCAACGCTCTTGTGACGATCATGACGGGCGGCGATACCGATCCCTTCGCAACCGTATTCGCGGTTTTTGCCTCGACCATCGACAAGATGCACGAGCCGCGTTTCATGCCGGTTGCCTTCGACGTGGACGTCGAGGGCCGGAAGGGCCGCTTGCGCATACCCGGACATGTCGAAATGGATGCCGTGCCGATTCGCAGCCCGGTCGATGGATCGGAAGTCCGCGCACAAATCCGGCTGCCCAATGGTTTTGAATACGAAGTTGCCGAGATTGGCTCAGGGACCAGCAAGTCATTTGCCCCGATGACGCTCGAACATTCGGCAAGTTACGGTCAATTCGCGCATCTGCATCTCGACAGCCATGGACTCATCAGGGCCTGATGCCATCCGCAGTTGAGGCAGTGATTGGCCGGCACCGCGCCTTGACGATTGGCGCGCTGATCGTTTTGACGCTGCTGGCCTGGGCCTGGCTGGTTTCCGGGGCTGGCATGGGGATGCAGCCTCGTGTTTCGCTTTGGCCCGCTGTTGCCAGCGATCCTGCGATGTCCGGTATGGCGATGGCCGGCGCAATCGAACCGGCAATGGGGTGGCCGGCCGACCGTCTGCTGCTCACCCTGTCCATGTGGTGGGTGATGATGGTGGCGATGATGTTACCCTCCGCCGCGCCGATGATGCTGCTTTACGCCCGGACCGCCACGCATGGACAAGCCTCGGCACGGCCTGACACGGCAAACTTTCTGGCAGGCTATCTCATCGCCTGGGGTGCTTTCTCGCTGCTCGCGACCGTGTTGCAGCTGCTGCTTGAGACGGTCGATATGCTCGCGCCGATGCTGATGGCTTCGCAAAGCCGCTGGCTCTCCGCGGGAATCCTGATTTCTGCGGGCCTTTACCAGATTAGCCCGCTCAAGGATGTATGCCTGCGGCATTGCCGCAGTCCCGCCCTTTTCCTGAGCCAACACTACCGGCCTGGCCAGGTTGGGGCGCTGCGGATGGGGCTGCTGCACGGAACCTATTGTGTCGGTTGTTGCTGGCTGCTGATGGCGCTCCTGTTCGTTGGCGGAGTGATGAACCTGGCCTGGATCGCGCTGCTGACGCTCATGGTGGCCGCGGAGAAACTCCTGCCGTTCGGCCGCCTGGTTGCGCTGGCGGGCGGGCTGGTCTGCATGGCCTGGGGCACAACCATACTGCTCAGCTGACGGTCGCGGGGTACCTCTAAAACTCGTCGGCCACATCCAGCAGCCGGGTCAGCCGCTTCGGAGCCACCGCGCGCCAGCTGCGCTGTAGCCACTCGCCGATGTGGTCCCAGTCCAGACCCGGACGGCCGAGCACCACGCCGATCCAGCCTGACGCGCCGTAATAGGCGGGGCGGTAATAGGCTTCGGGGTCCTGCTCGATCAGCGCCGCCATCTCGTCCTGGCCGCTGGTCTTGACCAGCAGCGCGGTCGCCGCCTCGCCGTGGTGGTGGCGGGTGAAATAGGCGAAATACTTACCGCCCTCGATGCGCCAGCCTGGCGTCCCATGGGTCGCCCGCTCTTCCGCCTCGGGCAGCGCCAGTGCCAGTTCGCGCAGGCGGGCGAGCAGCCAGTCGGGCGATGTTGCCTGTGTCACCAGCTTGGCCAGCACCCGCGGATAGAGCTGGTGTTCGGCGATCAACACCCGCGCGGCCAAGGTTTCGGGGGTGTCGCCAGGCAGAATGGCGACGGCTGTCTGGCCCAGCACCGGGCCGCCATCGAGATCGGCGGTGACGAGATGGACGGTGCAGCCGCCTTGCGCATCGCCGGCTTCCAGCGCGCGCTCGTGGGTGTGCAGGCCGGGGTACTTAGGCAGAAGCGAGGGGTGAATGTTGAGGATGCGGCCTTCCCAGCCGGCGACCAGGCCGGGCGTGAGGATGCGCATATAGCCCGCCAGCGCAACGTATTCGGCGCCGCTCTCGCGGATTGCCGTGTCCATCGCGAATTCGTGAGCGGCGCGGA
>JAYVWX010000043.1:0-2654 GCA_043785715.1 Novosphingobium sp.
CCCTACAGACTGGCGGCCTGATCGAGCGGGCAAGAGACTTGCACACATCTGCGCGCAACTGTAGATTGCGCCCATGGCTCAACTGAATATCTCCGTTCCAGATGGCCTCAAGGACTGGGCTGAAAAGCGCGTCGCCGAGGGCCGCTATTCGAGCACCAGCGACTTGGTCCGCGATCTGATTCGTCGCAGGCAGGACGAAGAGGAGCAGCTTGCAGCATTGCAAGCCGCGGTTGACCGCGGTCGGGCGTCGCCTCCGCTGGCGGGGACTCCTTCGGAAATCATCGCAGGCGTCAAAGCCGAATACCACGCCAAGCATGGCTGAGGTGATCACTCGTGCCGAGGCGCGAGCCGATATGCTCGACCTCCACACCCAAAGCACCATTCGGTTCGGTTTGGACGTGGCGGACGAATATATCGACGGCATCGACGCAGCGCTTGCCCGGCTTGCGGAATTTCCTGAGTCCGGGCCGGTTTATCCCGGCCTGCGCCCTCCGGTCCGCTATCTGACGTATCGGCGCCATCATATCCTCTACGATTTCGATGGCACGACCGTCCGGATCGCCCGGATTTTGCACCACGCAAGGGATGTGCGGCACTTGATGTGAGCTCGATCTGAGGCATCCAGCGCTACCCGGGCCGCCCCGCCACAAGATTCTCGACCACGCCCGGGTCCGCAAGCGTCGATATGTCGCCGAGGTTCGAGGTGTCGCCCTCCGCGATCTTGCGCAAAATCCGCCGCATGATCTTGCCGGAGCGGGTCTTGGGCAGGGCGGGGGCGAAGTGGATCACGTCGGGCGTGGCGATCGGGCCGATTTCCTTGCGCACCCATTGCACCAATTCCTTGCGGACGTCCTCGCTTTCCGGCTCGCCGGCGTTGAGCGTGACATAGGCGTAGATGCCCTGCCCCTTGATCTCGTGCGGCATGCCGACCACGGCGGCCTCGGCCACCTTGGCATGCGCCACCAGCGCGCTTTCGACCTCGGCGGTGCCCATGCGGTGGCCCGAGACGTTGATCACGTCGTCGACCCGGCCGGTGATCCAGTAATAGCCGTCCTCGTCCCGCCGGCAGCCATCGCCGGTGAAATACTTGCCCTTGTAGGCGCTGAAGTAGGTCTGGAAGAAGCGGTCGCGGTCGCCCCACACGCCGCGCATCTGGCCGGGCCAGCTCTGGGTGATGCAGAGATTGCCTTCGGCAACCCCTTCCAGCACCCCGCCTTCGGCATCGACCAGCTGCGCCACCACGCCAAACATCGGAAACGAAGCTGAACCTGGCTTCAGGTCTGTCGCCCCGGGTAGCGGGGTGATCATCGCGCCGCCGGTTTCGGTCTGCCACCAGGTATCGACGATCGGGCAGCGCCCCTCGCCGACCACCCGCCAGTACCACTCCCAAGCCTCCGGGTTGATCGGCTCGCCGACGCTCCCCAGCAGGCGCAGCGACGACCGGCTGGTGCGTGTCACCCACTCGTCGCCCTCGCGCATCAGCGCGCGCAGGGCGGTGGGCGCGCCGTAGAAAATGTTGACCTGGTGCCGGTCGACGATCTGCCAGAAGCGCGAGTGATCGGGCCAGTTGGGCACGCCCTCGAACATCACGCAGGTCGCGCCGTTGGCCAGCGGGCCATAGACGACATAGGAGTGCCCGGTGACCCAGCCGACATCGGCGGCGCACCAGTAAACCTCGCCGGGCCGGTAATCGAACACATAGTGGTGGGTCATCGCTGCCCAGGTCAGATAGCCGCCGGTGGTGTGGAGCACGCCCTTAGGTTTGCCGGTGCTGCCCGAGGTGTAAAGGATGAACAGCGGGTCCTCCGCGCCCATTTCCTCCGGCGGGCAATCAGCGGCCGCCGCCTCGCGCTGCTCATGCCACCAGTGGTCGCGGCACGAAGCCATCGGAATCGCATTGTTCGCATGGCGCACCACCAGCACCGCCTCGACGCCGGGGCACTGCGCCAGCGCCGCATCGACATTGGCCTTAAGCGGCACCAGCTTGCCGCCGCGCATGCCGCCGTCGGCGGTGACGACCAGGCGCGAGGCGCAGTCCTGTATGCGCCCGGCCAGCGCCTCGGGCGAAAAGCCGCCGAACACCACCGAATGGATTGCACCGATGCGGGTGCAGGCGAGCATGGCGATGGCGGCTTCCGGGATCATCGGCATGTAGATGGTGATCCGTTCGCCGCGGCTGGCGCCAAGGGTTTTGAGCGCATTGGCGAAACGGCAGACTTCCTCGTGGAGTTCGCGGTAAGTCAGCTTGCGCTGCTGGGCGGGGTCGTCGCCCTCCCAGATGATCGCCGTGGTGTCCCCGCAGGTGCCAAGATGCCGGTCGAGGCAGTTGGCCGAGACGTTGAGGGTGCCGTCGGCGAACCATTCTATGCCGAAGTCAGTCTCGTCGAAACTGGCGTGACCGAGCTGGGTCCACGGCTTGATCCAGTCGAGCCGCGCTGTTTCGTCGCGCCAGAAGGCTGCTGGATCGTCGATGGAACGGCGGTATTTCTCCGCATAGCCGGCGGCATCAACATAGGCGCGCTTGGCCCATTCGGCGGGGACGGGGTGGATGGTGGACAAGGCTCAGGCTCCCGGCAGGCGGCGGCCCGATGCCGCGCCGATTATTTGCAGGGTTGGGCAATAAGGCAAAATCCGCCGCTTGCGAAGTGAATCGC
>JAYVWX010000044.1:0-4918 GCA_043785715.1 Novosphingobium sp.
CCGCACCGTCCCTGAGCTCGCCCGCATCACCACGCTCTCGGTGGTCATCGTGCCGTCCTTGCGGCGATGCACGCCGTCGAGCAGCGAGCCGTCGGTCACCCCGGTGGCGGCGAAGATGCAGTCGCCCTTGGCCAGTTCCTCGAGGACGTAGATCTTGTTCAGATCCTCGATGCCCCACTTGCGCGCCCGGCCGCGTTCATCGTCGTTGCGGAACAACAGCCGCCCGTTGAACTGGCCGCCGACGCAGCGCAGGGCGGCGGCCGCCAGCACACCTTCGGGGGCGCCGCCGGAGCCCATGTACATGTCGATGTTGGTGTCCTCGTTGGTCGTCGCGATGACGCCGGCGACGTCGCCGTCGGGGATCAGCTGGATGCCGCAGCCCAGCTTGCGCAGTTCGGCGATCAGTTCGGCGTGGCGCGGGCGGTCGAGCACGCAGACGATGATGTCGCCCGGCGCGACGCCCTTGGCGGCGGCGACCGCCCTGACGTTTTCGGTCGGCGATTTGGCGAGGCTGATAATCCCCTGCGGATAGCCCGGGCCGACCGCCAGCTTGTCCATGTAAACGTCGGGCGCGTTGAGCAGATTGCCTTCCTCGGCGATCGCCAGCACCGCCAGCGCATTGGGGCCGGCCTTGGCGGTGATCGTGGTGCCCTCCAGCGGATCGAGCGCGATGTCGATCCTGGGGCCGGTGCCCTGCGCCGAGCCGACCTTTTCGCCAATGAACAGCATCGGCGCCTCGTCGCGCTCCCCCTCGCCGATCACCACGGTGCCGTCCATCGCCAGTTCGTTGAGCGCCGCGCGCATCGCCTCGACCGCGGCGGCATCGGCGGCCTTTTCGTCGCCCCGGCCGATCATCTTCGAGGCGGCGATGGCGGCGGCCTCGGTGACGCGCACCATTTCGAGCACGAGGACACGGTCGAGAACTTTGCTTGCGGGAGGCGTCGGGCTGGCGGGAGTGGCGGTCATGGGGCATCCTCGGGTAGGGCTGATGGGGTGTGACGGCGATTAGCCAGCAGCGGCGCGCTTGTCGAGCAGTGCAGCTGCCGGCAGTGCCCTTAATCCAAAAATAACCCGGCCATGACTATGCTTGGCTTTTGGTTAACATGGGCAGCTGCGCAGATGCACGATCAGCAGGAATCCGCCGTCAAACCCGGCCAGAACGGCGCGAATGGCGCGGCTAACGCAACCCACCGGGCACCAGGTCAACCTTCGGCGGGGAGCCCCGGCAGCCAGGCCAGCACGGTTGCGTGGTCCCGCGATTTTGCCGGCAGCGAGCATCCCGAAACCGCCCGGCTGCGGTTGCAACGCGATTACATCGGCACCATCACTTCCCTGAAGCGCGAGCGCGCCGATCAGACTTACGCTTATCTCTCCAGCCTGATCGACAAGGCGAAAGAGGAACTCGGCCACGCCCGCAATGCCAGCAACGATAACCGCCGGGCCATGTTGCAGCAGCATATCGACGAACTCGCCGCCTATGTCACCGGCCATGGTATCACCGTCCGGCTGCCCAACCGCCAGCCAGGTGCGAAGGAGACCGCCCAGGGGTTCTATGTCGTCGACGAAATTCCCGCGTTCTTCGGCGAGATCAAATTTCTGATCGACCTGTGGTACGACAAGCATCTGGCCAAGGTGCACGACGAAGTCTCCGCCCTGGTCGGGCTGAAGCGGCCAGCCAGCAGCGAGCGCCTGCTCAAGAGTTGAAGCGAGATGCGAAGCTGGCCGCAGGCGATGGTTTAACCCAGGCCTGCGGGCCAGCTTGCCGCAGGCGCACGTCGGGCAGCAGCCGCTAACTTGCCATTCAGCCCTTGTGCCCTACATTGGGCGACGAAAGGTTGGTTCCCCGCATTATGAATGAAGATCCGCAGCCTACTGGTAATCCCTGGCTCAAGAGCCTGCTCGTTTGGGGCGGCATTTTTCTGGCGTTGATGATGGCCGTGTCGATGTTCGGCTCACGGGCTGACACTGCGGCCTCGTCGGTCCGCTATTCCGATTTCCGCGCCAAGGTGGCCGAGGGTACGGTTGCCGAAGTGCAGATCGGCGAGGACCGGATTTACGGCAAGTACAAGAACGGCGACAGCTTCAGCTCGGTGCCGATCCCCAACGACACGACACTGTTGCAGCTGCTTCAGGCCAATGGGGTGAAATTTGCCGGCAAGACGCCCGACGAACCCAATTTGCTGCTCTACATTCTGGTTCAGGCGCTGCCGTTCATGCTGATCCTGGGCGTCGCCTTCTTCGCGCTGCGCCAGGTTCAGAAAGGTGGCGGCTCGGGCGCGATGGGCTTCGGCAAATCGAAGGCCAAGCTGCTGACCGAGCGGCAGGGCCGGGTCACCTTCAACGATGTCGCCGGCATCGATGAGGCGCGCGAGGAGCTGGAGGAAATCGTCGAGTTCCTGCGCGATCCGCATCGCTTCGCCAAGCTGGGCGGCCAGATTCCCAAGGGCGCGCTGCTGGTCGGCTCACCAGGCACCGGCAAGACCCTGCTCGCGCGCGCCATTGCCGGCGAGGCCAGCGTGCCGTTTTTCACCATCTCCGGCTCGGACTTCGTCGAGATGTTCGTCGGCGTCGGCGCCAGCCGTGTCCGTGACATGTTCGAACAGGCCAAGAAGAACGCGCCCTGCATCGTCTTCATCGACGAAATCGACGCGGTCGGCCGTCACCGGGGCCACGGCCTTGGCAATTCCAACGACGAGCGCGAACAGACGCTCAACCAGCTGCTGGTCGAAATGGACGGCTTTGAGGCCAACGAAGGCATCATCATCATCGCCGCCACCAACCGGCCCGATGTGCTCGATCCCGCCCTGCTGCGCCCGGGCCGGTTCGACCGCCAGGTGGTGGTGCCGATCCCCGACATCGACGGACGCGAGAAAATTCTCGCCGTCCACATGAAGAAGGTGCCGCTGGCGCCCGACGTCAATCCCCGGGTCATTGCCCGCGGCACGCCGGGCTTTACCGGCGCGGACCTGGCCAATCTGGTCAACGAAGCGGCGCTGCTCGCCGCGCGGCGCAACAAGCGTCTGGTCGCCATGCGCGAGTTCGAGGACGCCAAGGACAAGGTCATGATGGGCGCGGAGCGGCGCTCGATGGTCATGACCGAGGACGAGAAGAAGATGACCGCCTATCACGAGGCCGGCCATGCCCTCGTGTCGGTCAACGAGCCGGCATCAGACCCGATCCACAAGGCGACCATCATTCCGCGCGGCCGCGCGCTGGGCATGGTCATGCGCCTTCCCGAGCGCGATTCCTACTCGTACCACCGCGACAAGATGCATGCCAACCTCTCTGTCAGCATGGGCGGCCGTGTCGCCGAAGAGCTGATTTTCGGCTATGACAAGGTCTCGTCGGGCGCCTCTTCGGACATCCAGTATGCCACCGGCCTGGCGCGCAACATGGTTACCAAATGGGGCATGTCCGACAAGCTCGGGCCGCTGCAGTATGAGGAGCAGGGCGAAGGCTATCTCGGCTACGGCTCGACCCAACGGCTGATGATGTCGGACGAGACCAGCAAGCTGATCGACAGCGAAATACGCGGACTGGTTGACAACGCCCATGCCCGGGCGATCGATATCCTCAAGACCAACGAGGACAAACTCCACCTCCTTGCCAATGCCCTGCTCGAGCTGGAGACGCTGACGGGCGACGAGATCAAGGAACTGATGGAGACTGGCAAGATCGACCGGCCCGAGGTGCCCAAGGGCCCGGTAATAGCAGCGCCGGTGCGCGGCTCGGCAATCCCCAAATCGGGCAAGCCCCGGTCTGGGTCGCCGTCCGCGCCGCAGGGGGCGTGATCGCGCTGACGCAAAAACAAAAGGCTCCGGAAATTGTCCGGAGCCTTTGGGTTATATGCCGAAGCGCGAAGACTTATCCTTCGTAGTCGCCGCCCAGCGAGGTGTTGCGCACCGGCGCCGCCGCGGTGATCCGCAGGGCTTCGGCTGACTGGCTGAGCGAGCCAATTTCATCGACGACGTCGTCATCGTCGGGCAGCACGCGTTGCAGCGTGCCGATCAGCGTTTCGTGGAGCACTGCCGGCCGCACGGTCTCATCGGCGATCTCGCGCAGGGCGACGACCGGGTTCTTGTCGCGATCGCGGTCGATGGTGAGTTCCGCTCCGCCCGAAATCTCGCGCGCACGCTGCGCCGCGAGCAGCACCAGGTCGAAACGGTTGGGAATCTTGTCGACGCAATCTTCGACGGTAACGCGCGCCATAGGGGCACTCCGGTATCATGAATTGACGGGAAGCCGGGCAGCTAGAGATTGACCTGCCCAAAGTCAAGGAAAACGACTGCATCTGGCTGGGACATTTCTTGCCCGCAACCGGAAGCATTCCGCATCGGGCAAGGCCTGGAACCGATTGGAGCCGGTTCTCCCCCGTCTTCAAAACCATCGCCGCGGCTGCCGCCGTAAATCTTAGCCAACGCCAACAGCGAACGGCCCTGGTTCGCGCTCGTCGTCATTCGCGCCAGCCGCCTCAAGCTCGCACCGTCAAAACCCTCCCGCAAGCCTATCGCTGAACCCATGACCACGCCCTCCAAAACAGGACGACATAGATTCAGACTTTCCCTCCTTTGGGATCCCCAATGTGGGTCAGCATCACCGCAAGTTGATATTATAGGCGACGCGGCTGCGCGCGCAGTCCTCACAGGCTTCAACGTGGCCGCCGAGAGCTACGGGGTCCGGCAGAGCTCGATCGCCGACATGATGCGGCGCTCTACGCGGCCGATATGGCCTTCGTGGTCTTGGGCCTAGACAGTACCATGGCGGCGGAAGATCCGGCATCTCCAGTTCGGAGCGAATTACCACACCTCAGGCAGTCGGCACCACCTCCAGCTTCAATCGATTGTCGAACGGCAACTACGGCAATTTTCAGTTTAGAATTCCCGCATTGCAAAAAATACCAGCGCCCCGACGGCGATCG